>NZ_SMKP01000013.1:0-94197 GCF_004349015.1 Nonomuraea diastatica | reverse complement strand
GGGATGGGCATCGTGTACCTCGCCCGCGATCGCGAGTCACAACTGGTCGCGCTCAAGACGCTCCGCCCCGGCCTGGGCGCGATGACGGGGGCCGACCTGGAGGCGCTGGCGGTGGGTGTGGCGACCGCGCTCACCGCCATCCACCAGGCCGGGGTCGTGCACCGCGACCTCAAACCCGCCAACATCCTGCTCAGCTCCGTGGGCGGAGGCGTCGATGACGAACGCGTCAGGGGAGCGGGTGCCGCTCTCCATCACGATCACATCGCTCCACCGTACGGGCGACGAGATCCGGTTCGAAGGGACGCTCACGAACCTCAGCTCCACCGGCGCGACCGCCGACTTCTTCTCGATGCTGGGCAGGCCCGCGTGGAACATCCAGGACGTCACCCTGACCCCGTCAGGTACGGCCGAGCGGTTCTTCCCCCACATGGAGGACGAGGTCTGCTCGTGTACGTCGTGGTGGAGCTACGCCAACGAGATCGACCCGAATGAGTCCGTCACCCTCCATACGATCTTCCCCGATGTGCCGGAGAAGGCCGAGAAAGTCGACCTGGACCTGCTGGATCTGGGCTACCTTCAAGGGCCTCCCCATCGACTGATGAACCCGGGGGACCGTCCTGATCAGCTGCAAGCTGAACCCCGTCACCGTGCCCGCTCGTACGGCTACGTTCGTCGTCATGACCGATACCTGGGATCCCGCAGCGGTGGGTGTCATGCGACTGCCCTCGGGGCGACTGGTGCGCGGCCGGGGGCTCAGACATCCGCTGCCCGAAGGGCCGGAGCCCGCCTTCGCCCTCTATCTCCTGGGCCGGCGCCCGCCGGAGGTCGGCTGGCAGCACCGGTGGTTGCGCTGGCCCGATTTCTGGTTGCCGTCCGACCGGCACGCGACCGCGGAGGCCCTGCGCGAGGCGCTGCGACGTGCCGGGGCGGAGCGGGTCGAGATCGCCTGCGGCGGCGGCAAGGGCCGCACCGGCACGGCTCTGGCCTGCCTGGCCGTGCTCGACGGCGTGCCCGGCGACCAGGCGGTCGCCTACGTGCGCGAGCACTACGTCAAGGGCGCCGTCGAGACCCCGTGGCAGCGCCGCTTCGTCCACGGCTTTCCCCCGGCCTGAGCGTGACCGGCGGGCTCACGTTCGGTCTCGGCCTAAACGTGACCGGCGGGCTCGCGTTCGGCGACGGCCGGCTCCTGACGCGACGGTGAGCGGGCGCCCAGGGCCAGCCCCACGGCCAGGCACACCAGCGGGATCGCCGGGATCACATATCTGACGTCGTAGGCGGCCAGGAAGGGCGGCGAGGCGACCAGCGCGAGCGCCGCGACCCCGGGCAGGAGCGCGTCCCACCGCCGCCGCACCAGCGCCGTCACCAGGGCCCCGCCGAGGGCCAGCATGAGCAGCGGGAAGGGCACATAACCGAACCGCTGGTACGCGCGCAGCCATCCCGCGACCGGCTCCACCACCCGCGTCGTGGCCGGCCCCGCCTCGTACGACTCCGCCACGTCGCGCACCGACTCGTTGATCGGCCGCTCCGACTCGGGGAGCTTGTAGGGGGTCTTCTCGTCCACGGCCGTGCGCTCCCAGCGCAGCAACTGCGCGAGGTCGGTCGCGACCGCGGCCAGATAGTCGCCAGGCTGGGCCAGGATCGCCATCCTGGCGAACTCGCCGGCGAGCTGGTTGCGGTTGGCCTTGCCCGGCACCTTGAGCAGCGGCGAGAAGTCCTCCCAGAGCCAGTGCGGCGGGTAGGGCCGCTGCTCCACCGGCATGTTGGGGCAGAGCACGGCCAGCCGCTCAGGAGGCTTGATCACGCCGCAGTCGGCGAAGCTCATGGTCCGCGACCACAGGAAGTTGCCGTCGGCCTCGGTCAGCCCGAACTTGCCCTTCTCCACCTTCGTCCACGTCGCGTACGCGCCCAGCGGGATCGCGCCGGCGACCAGCAGCGCCACCAGCGGGCGCCAGCCGTACCGGCGGATCAGCAGGTAGCCGGCGACCAGGATGAGCAGCGGCAGCCCGACGGTCCTGGTGATGCCGGCGAGACCGAGCAGCAGCCCGCCGACGGCGGCTGTGGCCGGGCTGACACGCCAGACGATGAGCACGACCGCGGCGGTGACGAGCACGATGAAGATCGCGTCCGCCATGATCATGTGCTCCAGGAGCACCATGAACTCGTCGTACAGCAGCGGCGTGACCAGCAGCGCGGCCCCCCAGCCCGGCAGGCCGCGCCGCCGCAGCAGCGCGTAGACCGCCACGGCGAGCCCCAGCACCAGCAGGTGTTGCAGCACCGTCACCAGGGTCAGGCTGTGTGCGGGGCGAAGCAGCGCCAGGAGCAGCGAATATCCGGACGGCCGTGTGGTGCCCGGCGCCAGCTCCTCGCTCAGGAACGCGAACGAGTCGCCGTAGAAGAGCAGCGCCGGTGGGTACCCGAGCAGGGCGAGCACGCGGACCCCGATCGCGGGCAGCATGGCGATGACCAGTGCGCGATGAGCCAACATGAATCCGCTTCCTCGTGAGCCGGGGCCCCACAATAGTGGGTGTTCCGGTCATCGAGCGGGCGCCGGGATCGCTGTTGAGTTGATCACATGGCCACGGACGATCTCGGGCAAAAGCTTCCTGAAGTGGACCATCGGGCCAGGAGCTGGTCCACATGGTGGTCGCCAACCACATTGCAGGGCAGATCGAGCGCGGAGAACGTGCTGTCGGCTCCCGCCTCCCGAGCGAGCTGGACCTGTCGAACATGTGGGGTGTGGCTCGGATGACCACTCGCCGAGCGATTCGCGAGCTGAGCGAGCGCGGACTGGTCCCAGCCGTGCACGGCAAGGGGACCTTCGTAACGCAGCCGGACGCCTGGGCGCGAGCGGGATCTCGGCTTGCCGGTGCTATTCCCGAATGTCATTCTGGAATTGGTGGCCCGGGCACTCCCCTCAGCGTCGCGGAGGATGCATGACCAATCACCCGATTATCGACAAAGAGGCGCTTCGCCTGAAATATCGGGAAGAGCGTGACAAGCGGCTGCGTCCGGACGGCAACGACCAGTACCTCCGCCTCACCGGCCGCTTCGCGCACTACCTCGACGACCCCTACACCCCGGTCACCGGGCGCCCGCCGAAGACCGACCACGTGACGGTCGCCGTCATCGGCGGCGGCTTCGCCGGGCTCGTCACCGGCGCGCGGCTGAAGGAGGCCGGCGTCGACGACGTGCGCGTCGTCGAGAAGGGCGGCGACTTCGGCGGCACGTGGTACTGGAACCGCTACCCGGGCGCGCAGTGCGACACGGCCTCGTACGTGTACATGCCGCTGCTCGAGGAGACCGGGCACATGCCGACGGAGAAGTACGCGCACGCGCCCGAGATCCTCGAACACTGCCGCCGCATCGGCAAACACTTCGGCCTGTACGACAACGCCCTCCTCCACACCGAGGTCCAGAGCCTCGAATGGGACGCGACTCGCTCCCGCTGGCGCATCAGCACGAACCGGGGCGACCACTTCACCGCCCAGTTCGTCACCATGGGCATCGGCCCGCTGCACGTACCCAAACTCCCCGGCATCCCGGGCATCCAGACGTTCCGCGGGCACGCGTTCCACACGAGCCGCTGGGACTACGCCTACACCGGCGGCGACCCGTCGGGCGCGCCCCTGGACCGGCTGACCGGCAAGCGCGTGGCCATCATCGGCACCGGCGCGACGGCCGTACAGTGTGTGCCGCACCTGGCGCGGGCCTGCGAGGAGCTGTACGTCTTCCAGCGCACGCCCTCTTCGGTCGACGTGCGGGGCAACCGGCCGACCGACCCGGAGTGGTTCGCCCAGGTCGCCACCCCCGGATGGCAGCAGCGCTGGCTGGAGAACTTCACCGCCAACCAGACCGGCGCGCTGGCCGACGAGGACCTGGTCATGGACGGCTGGACCGATCTCGCCCGCCGCGTGCGCTCCCGCATCCAGGCGCTCCCGCCGGGAAGGCGTACGACGGAGCACATGCTGGCCGCCTTCGAGGACTCCGACTTCGAGAAGATGGAGGAGATCCGCGCCCGCGTCGACTCCATCGTCACCGACAGGGAGACCGCGCAGAAGCTCAAGGCGTGGTATCGCCAGCTCTGCAAGCGCCCCTGCTTCCACGACGAATACCTGCAGGCCTTCAACGTCCCCGGCACCCATCTCGTCGACACCGACGGCAAGGGCGTGGAACGCGTCACCGAGAAGGGGGTCGTGGCCGGGGGCAGGGAGTACGAGGTCGACTGCGTCATCTACGCCTCCGGCTTCGAGGTGGGCACCGGCTACACCCGCCGCGCGGGCTACGAGGTGACGGGACGCGACGGGGTCAGGCTGTCGGACCACTGGGCGGAGGGCATGCGCACGTTGCACGGCATCCACGCGCACGGCTTCCCCAACGTCTTCCTCGTCCAGCCGACGCAGGGCGCGAACCTCATCTCCAACATCCCGCACAACCTCACGGAGGCGGGCAGGACCATCGCGCTCACCGTCCGGCACGCCCTCGACCACGGCTACGGCGAGATCGAGGTCACCAAGGAGGCCGAGGGCGCCTGGATCGAGCTGCTGCTGTCGGGCGGCGGCGGGATCCTGGGCTCTCCCGAGTGCACGCCGGGCTACTACAACAACGAGGGCCAGGACCTCGGCCTGCGCAGCTGGCTCAACGTCGGCTATCCGCACGGGGCCATGGCGTACTTCGGCTACATCGACCGCTGGCGTACGTCGGGCGCGTTCGAGGGGCTGGAATTCCGGTACGGGGCCGGTCCCGAGGGCTAGTACCTTCGTCCGGCATGAGCTATGACCTCTATTTCGCCCGTCGCGCGCCCGGTCAGTCCTGGGAGGAGGCGCTGGAGGAGTCGCGGTCGCCCGACCTGGCGGCCTGGGAGCGCGTCGTCGGGAGGGTCCGCGAGATCCTCGGCGAGGTGCGGATCATCGAATATCCGCCCAACTGGGAGATGGACCACGAGGGCACCGGCATCTCCGTGAACCACTGGGAGGGCGGCTGGGAGATGAGCGCCCCCTACTGGACGCGCGGCGAGGGCGCGCGGCGGACCGTCGATGTGCTCTACGAGGTGGCGCGGGCGGTCGAACGCGAGTCCGGTCTCGAGTGCTACGACCCGCAGGTCGGCCTGCCGCTCGCGGAGATCACCGACACGGCGCGCGCGGTGGAGGCGTTCGACACGGTGGCCGACCGGTTCGGCGCGCGGACCGAGGCGACCTGACCGTCCGGTTCGGCGCGCGGAGGAACCCGAGGCGGCCCTCGTAGGGATCCTCGCGAAAGGTACACCCTGGACTACTGCCTGACCCTCCGCCCCTGGTTACCGTCATAAGGTGCTGAACAGGACCGCGCTGGAGGCGTTGACCCGGCGCCCGCTGCCCTTCCTCAGGTCGGCCTGGCCGTGGCGGAGCATGGCGTACCTGCTGGCCAGCGCCGTCCCCGGCGCGGCCTTCGTGCTCGCCGCCATCGCCGCGACGCTCATCGAGCCGCCCCAGGGCTTCGCCGTGGGGGCGGTGGTCGTGGCGGTGGCCGTGCTGCCCGTCGCCTGGTTCGAGCCGCGGCGGTTGCGGCTCGTCGACGACGTGCCCGTACCCGAGACGCCGGACCGGCGCAGGCGTGAGCTGGGGCTCGCGGTCATGACGCTGCTCGCGATGTGGTGGATCGACCTCATCATGGTGCTCTTCACCGTTGTGGGCCCTGTGCTGCTCATCCTCACCCCCGTCGTCCAGCCGAACGTGGCGGCGGTCGTCGAGGTCGCGGCCTGCACGGTGGGCGTGCTGCTGCTGCCCGTCGCCGCGTACACGGCCACCGCCTGGGGCGGCGCGCGAGGGGCCATGGCGCGGGCGGTTCTCGCGCCGCAGGGGTCCGAGCTGTACGAGGTGCTGAGGTCGCGGGCGCGGCTGGTGGACGCGTTCGAGATGGAGCGCCGCAGGATCGAGCGGGACCTGCACGACGGCGCGCAGCAGCGGCTGGTGTCCCTGTCGATGAGGCTCGGCCTGGCCAGGCTGGACCTGCCGGAGGATTCGCCCACCGGACGGCTGATCGGGCTGGCCCACGACGAGGCCAAGCAGGCGCTGGCCGAGCTGCGCGAGCTGATCAGGGACGTGCACTCGCAGGTGCTCACCGACCGGGGGCTGGGCGCGGCCGTGCAGGACGTTGCGGGACGCTCGCCGGTGCCGGTGGACGTCGACCTCCAGCTGCCGGGACGGCTGCCCACCGCCGTGGAGGTCACCGCCTACTACGTGGTCAGCGAGGCCCTGGCGAACCTCGCCAAGCACGCTCAGGCGACCAGGGGCGCCGTCACCGGTCGCTTGGAGCGCGGCACGCTGGTCGTCGAGGTGCGCGACGACGGCGTGGGCGGCGCCGACCCGGCCAGGGGAACGGGGCTGACCGGCCTGGCCGACCGGCTGGCCGTCGTGCGCGGGAGACTGTCCGTGTCCAGCCCGGCAGGGGGGCCGACTCTGGTACGAGTGGAGATTCCGTGCGCATAGTGATCGCCGAGGACGCCGTCCTGCTCAGGGAGGGCCTGGCCGGGCTGCTCGAACGGTTCGGCCACACCGTGGTCGCCTCGGTCGGCGACGCGCCCGCTCTGCTGTCCGCCGTCGCCGAGCACCGCCCCGAGGCCGTGGTGACCGACGTACGCATGCCGCCCGGCTTCTCCGACGAAGGGCTGCGGGCCGCGGTGGAGTTGCGCGGCCTCCGTCCCGACCTGGCCGTGCTGGTGCTCAGCCAGTACGTCGAGCAGACGTACGCCGCCGAGCTGCTCGAGTCCGGCGGCGGCGCGGGCGTCGGCTACCTGCTGAAGGACCGCATCGGTGACGTACGCGAGTTCGTCGACGCGCTCGATCGGGTGGCCGCGGGCGGCACGGTCGTCGACCCCGAGGTGGTGCGGCAGTTGCTGCGCCGGCGGCGCGACCCGCTGGGCAGGCTCACCCCGCGCGAGCAGGAGGTGCTCGGCCTGATCGCCGAAGGGCGCTCCAACGCCTCGATCGCGAAGGAACTGGTCGTCACCGACGCGGCCGTGGCCAAGCACATCGCCAACATCTTCGCCAAGCTCGACCTGCCGCCCGCCGCCGACGGGCACCGGAGGGTGCTGGCGGTCCTGGCGTACCTGCGGGGTTGATCAGGTGATGCAGAGCTCGTTGCCCTCGGGGTCGGCGATGGTGATCCACCAGTTGGGCCCCTGGCGGCCGCGGTGCAGCACCTTCGCCCCCTTCGCGGTCAGCCGCTCGACCACCGGCTCGATGTTGTCGGCTCCCACGCGTACGTCGAGGTGCACGCGGTTCTTGACCGTCTTGGGCTCGGCCGCGAGCTGGAACAACACGCGCGGTGCGCGTTCGAGCCCGTCGGGGTGCCTGATGGCCGCGCCCGCCTTCCACACCAGCGCGCCGTTGTGCGTGGTGGTGTCGTCGTCGGTGGCGTGACCCTTCTCGATCATGCTGCGGATGAACGCCTCGTTCGAGGGCTCCACCTGCCAGCCGAGCGCGTCGGCCCACCAGTCGGCGAGTGGATGGGGGTCGCCCGTGTCGATGACGACTTGGAAGTCATATGCCATGGGTCCAATGCTAAAAGTAGGGTTCGTGGGCATGAGTGAGCAGTGGCAGGAGGTCGGTGACCGGGTCTACGTCCGGCGGCACCGGTCGTTCGACATGAACGTGGGTCTGGTCGTGGGTGACGGGCACTGCCTGGTGCTCGACACGCGTACGTCGTACCGGGAGGCGGCGGACCTGATCGCGGCGATCAGGACGATCACCTCCGCTCCGTGGACGGTCGTCAACAGCCACTCCCACTTCGACCACTGCTTCGGCAACGCCCTCTTCCGCCCCGCCGAGATCTGGGGCCACGCCAGGTGCGCGGAGGAGCTCGAGCTGTACGGCGAGCGGCAGCGCGCCAATGTCATCGGCGGTTCGCCGGAGCTGCGCGAGGACCTGGAGGAGCTCACCATCGTGCCCCCGGACCAGACGTTCAGCGCCGCGGCCGGCCTCGACATCGGCGGCCGCATGGTGCACCTGCGGCATTTCGGGCTCGGGCACAGCAGCAACGACGTCGTGGTGCAGGTCCCCGACGCGGGGGTGGTGTTCGCCGGTGACCTGGTGGAGGAGGGCGCGCCTCCGGCGTTCAGCGACTCCTATCCGCTCGACTGGCCGGCGACCGTGGGGAAGATGCTGGAGGAGATGCCCGATCCGGTGATCGTGCCGGGGCACGGCGCGGTGGTGGACCGGCCGTACGCGCTGGCGCAGCGCGAGGAGCTGGCCCTGGTGGCCGAGCTGGCCGGGCGGGCCCATGTGGAGGGTCTGCGCGACCTGATCAGGCTCTTCCCCTATCCGGAGGACGTGTCCCGGCAGGCGATCGACCGCGCCTTCATGCAGCTCGACGCGGCCTGAGGGGCCGGCGGTCGACACGGCCGGTGTCGCCGCGCTATATTGCATTTTGCAATATTAAGGAGGTGGCATGGCGCGACGGCACGACCTGGTCGGCCTCACCGTGCTGGCCATGCTCACGGTCCGCGCCGCTCATCCGTACGAGCTGCACCGGTTCATCGTCGACACGCACAAGGACTTCATCACCGGCCTGCCGCGCAGCCTCTACCACGCCGTCGAGCGGCTGGCGAAGGACGAGCTGATCGTGCCCGCGGGCACCGACCGCGAGGGCCGCAGGCCGGAGCGCACGGTCTACGAGATCACCGGCGAGGGCCGTGAGGAGCTGGCCACCCGGCTGCGCCGGCTGCTGGAGACGCCCGACCCCAACCGGCTCACGTTCGTCGCGGCCGTCTCCCTCATGGGCTGCCTCCCGCTGGCGGACGCGCAGCGCGCGCTGCGCACCCGCGGGGCCGCGATCGAGGGCATCCTGGCCGGGTTGGACGCCCACATGCGCGCGCTCGACGCCGGCGGCCTGCCGCGCGTCCTCATGCTCGAGATCGAGTACGAGCAGGCGCTCTACACCGCCGAGCTCGACTGGATCACCGGGCTGCTCGACCGCCTCGACAAGGGGGAGCTCGACTGGGCTCCCACGATCGAGATGTGAGAAGGCCGCCGGAGTGCGCCAACACCCCGGCGGCCGTCAATCCGAACAAGGCGCCTACCCTGCCCGAACTCGCCATCACAGGATAGGCGCCGCGACCGAAGGAGCAGTGCCATGTCCGCAGAAGTCACCCACCTGCTCGCCCGCATGGCGGAGACCTGGAACGCCGGGGACGCCAGGGCGTACGCCGAGTTGTTCACGCCGGACGCCGAGTACATCACGTTCTTCGGCCTGCACCTGCGCGGCAGGCAGGACATCGAGTACACGCACAGGGAGCTGTTCAAAACTTCGATCAAGCTCGCGTCCGACGGCGAGAAGCCGCTGGTCAAGGCGTTGTCCGACGACGTCGCCCTGGTGATCTCGGGTGGCGGCTCCACCGTGGACGGCGAGCCCGACCCGAGCCGCAGCTCCATCGTCACCCTCACCGCCCTGCGCACCGCTGAGGGCTGGCGCTTCGCCTCGTTCCAGAACACCCGGGTGCAGCGGCCGTGACGAAGCTGATCAGCGAGAGCTGGGGCGTGCCGCCGGCCAACCAGCAGGCGCGCCGGCCGTTCGCCGAGGGCCTGGCCCGCATCGAAGTTGGGGTGCCCGACCCGGCTCACCTAGGCTTCCGCCATGGAATGGGGACCGCTGACACGGCAGGACGCCCGGCCCTTGGCCGAGCTCTTGGCCGCCATCGAGGCCGAGGACACGACCGGCGACGTCTACGGCGTCGACGACGTGGCGGAGCGGCTCGCCGCCCGCCTGCTGGACATGACCGAGGGCACGCTGGCGGCCAGAGACGGCGACCGGATCGTCGCCTTCGGCTGCCTCCCGGCCAGGCAGGCGGCCGGCGACGTGCACCTGATGCACCTGTGGGGCGGCGTGCACCCGGCCTGCCGCAGGCGAGGGCTCGGCCGGCGGGTCATCGACTGGAGCCTGCGCGCGGCGCCCAAGGTGAGCGCGAAGGTCCATCCCGGTCTGCCGGTGGAGGTCTCGTTCGACGTCTTCGACGAGCGGCCCGGCACGCGGGTGCTCGCGGAGAGCGCCGGGTTCACCGCCGCACGGTTCTTCGCCCGCATGGAACGGTCCCTGGCCGGTGACCTGCCCTCGGCGCGCCCGCCCGAGGGCGTGTCGATCGCCGCCTGGTCGCCCGAGCTCGACGACGGCGCCCGCCACGTGCGCAACGAGTCGTTCCGCGACCACTGGGGCAGCGTGCCGCACACCCCGGAGAGCTGGCGTCACACCATCACCGGCTCCCGCAACTTCGTTCCCGAGGCCACGTTCGTCGCCCTGGCCGGTGACCAGCCGGTGGGCGTGCTGGTCACCCACTTCTTCGACCACAAGTTCGCCCAGACCGGTGAGCGCCAGGCCTGGATCCAGATCGTCGGCACGCTGAAGGAGTGGCGCGGCAAGGGCGTGGCGAGCGCGCTGATCGCCCACGCCCTGTCCGCCTTCGCCGGCCACGGCTACACCAGCACCGGGCTCGGCGTCGACGCCCACAACCCCACGGGAGCGGTCCGCGTCTACACCGCGTCGGGCTTCGCCGTCACGCGTCGCTGCACCAGCTACACCCGCTCCCTCCCCGCGTCCTGACCCCCGGCCCGCGGCCTTACCCAGGGGTCAAGGGAAATCTGGCGATAAATCCGGCATCTTCGTACACCAGGGTCCCGTCGTGCAGGGCGGCGATGTCGCGGGCGATCGGGAGCCCGAGCCCGGCCCCGCCCGCGTCACGGGCGCGGGCCTCGTCCAGCCGGGTGAAACGGTCGAAGACCGCCTCCCTGTGCTCCTGCGGGATCCCGGGCCCGTCGTCGGCCACTTCGAGCACCGCCTGATCGCCTTCGGCGCGCACCGCCACCCGCACGGTGGAGGCGGCGTGCCGGACGGCGTTGTCGACCAGGTTGGTCACCAGGCGGTCGAGATGCGCCCGCGAGCCCTTCATCACCACGTCGGGTTCGACGTCGAGCTCCACCCGCACGTCGGGCCGCCGCCTGCCCCGCAGCGACTCCTCGGCCGCCACCTGCCCCAGGTCCAGTTCCGTCGTGCGCGGCGGCTCGCCCGCGTCCAGCTTGGCCAGCATGAGCAGGTCGGCGGCCAGGGACTGCAGGCGTTCGACGTCGGCCAGTGCCTCCTGGGTGAGCTCGCTCCGCTCGGCCAGCTCCAGCCGGGCGCGCAGGGTGGCGATCGGGCTGCGCAGCTCGTGGGCCGCGTCGGCGACGAACCTCTTGTGGGTGCCGACCGCCGTCTCCAGGCGGTCGAGCGTCGCGTTGACGGTGGTGGCCAGCGCGGCGATCTCGTCCCTGGAGTCAGGTACGGGCACCCGCTGGTGCAGGTCGCGGGCCGTGATGTCGGCCACCTTCGCCCTGATCGCGGCCACGGGGGCCAGCGCGCGGCCCACCGAGAACCACGTCATCCCGGCCACCACGACCAGCACGGCGGGCATGCCGGGCAGCAGCGCCCCATACAGCGTGTTCAGGGCGTCCTCGGCGCTCGCCAGGGAGACCCGGGACCACACCATCGCGGGGCCGGCCTCCGTGCTCACCTTGACGCCGGCGATGGCGTACTCGCCCGGTTCGGCCCACTCGACGGCCGCGGCGGGCGCGGGTCTCGCCTTGGTCACCATGACGTCGGGGTCGGCGATCCTGGCCACCGTGCCGTCGTTCGCGTAGATCAGCTCTCTTGTGCTCTGCGCGCCCGCCGGTGGTTCGCCGTGCGGCTCCGCCTTCTGCGCGGGGCGGAGCCCAATGACGGGTTTGGTGACTTTATGCGCGTCCATGACCGACAAGGTCTTCGCGTACGGCACCGCCTCCGCGGCCTTCCTGACCGCCGCGGCGTCGGCGCTGCGTTCCAGGCTGCCCCGCAGCACCAACACCAGCCCCAGGGCGACGACGCCGAGTGCGAGCGCCACCACGAGCGTCGCCGCGGCGGTCGCTCGCAGCCGCACGGACGACAGCCCCGAAGACGTGGGCGACGTAAACCGTGCCCACGACAGTCTCGGCCGTTTCATGGCGCCTCCAACCGGTAGCCGGCCCCGCGTACCGTCATGAGCGTCGTCAGGCCGAACGGCACGTCGATCTTGCGGCGCAGGGCGCTGATGTAGACCTCGACGATGTTCGGGTCACCGTCGTAGGAGAAGTCCCACGCCTGGGCCAGCAGCTCGCTCTTGGACACCACCTCGCCGGGCCGCCGCGCCAGCGCGTGCAGCACCGCGAACTCCTTCGGCGTCAGCGCGATCTCCGCCGCGCCCCGGTGGCAGCGCAGACCGGCCGGGTCGATCTCCAGGTCGCCCACGCTGATCGACACGGGCCGCTCCCGCCCGCCCCGCCGTACCAGCGCGCGCAGCCTGGCCAGCAGGACCACGTAGGAGAACGGCTTGGCCAGGTAGTCGTCGGCGCCGTTGTCGAGCGCCTCGGCCTCGTCGTAGATGCCGTCCTTGGCGGTGAGCATCATGATCGGCGTCCAGTCGCCCGCCTCGCGCAGCTTGGAGCAGACGGCGTAGCCGTTCATCCTGGGCAACATCACGTCAAGGACGATGACGTCGTACGTGTTCTCGGTGGCCATCCAGAGCCCGTCGCGCCCGTCGTGCGCCACGTCCACCGCGAAGCCCTCACCGGCCAGGCCGCCCTTCACCAGGTCGGCCAGCCGCTCCTCGTCCTCCACCAGTAGCACTCGCACACGCACAAGAGTGCCGCAGCGCACCTAAAGCCAACCTGAAGATCGTTTCGGGCCTCTTCAGGGTCACTTCAGGTACACGCGAGCACGCTCGGAGGCGTTCGATCGACATCGAGTAGGGAGAACCATGTTCAAGCGACGTCTCGCGGTCCTCGGCGCGGTCGCCACGCTGGCCGTAACCGGGCTGGCCGGCTCGGCCCTGGCCGACGAGCCTGCCGGTCCCACCGCCGGCACGAAGGTGATCTGCAAGACGAGCGACGGCAAGACCATCGAGCTGATCAGGGCCAAGCCCGTCAGGGGAGTCAAGGTCGCCACCCGCGACGGCAAGGTGACGAAGGCCGAGCCCGGCACCGAGCCCTCGGCGACGGTGGAGTTGAAGGATGGCGACCACCCCAAGTGGATGAAGGCCAAGCCGCTCCCGGAGGGGGAGGTGTTGCCGGACGTGCCCTTCAAGGACGGTGCGGTGACGCTGAAGCCGGCCAGGCCGGCTGACGGGTCCGCGATCGAGGACGGCGCCACCCCGCCCGAGGGCGTGGCCAAGACCGTCAGGATCACGTGCGAGAAGGCCGAGTAACCGGCTCATCCGGCGGACGCCGGGAGCGGACCCGCGCCAGACCCCGGCCGTAGCCACTGCGCCTGTCTGAGACCCTGGACAAGGGCCCCGGCACAACGGAAGCGCGCCCCCTGTCGACAGGGGGCGCGCTTCCCAGCGAACTCAGGACATCTTGCGGGACGCCTCATCCGCCTTTGTCGAGGCGTTCGCGGCCATCCGGTCCGCGTTCTCCGCGGTCGTGCTCGCATTCTCGTTGACCCAGCGTGACGCATCGGAAGCGGAGTCCTTCATGTGCTCGGTCCACTGCTGGGCGTTTCGGCGGTAGAACATGTAGCCGATCGACCCCACCGTGAGGCCGGTCAGCAACATGAGCATCGGCCATCGCCGCGAACGCGCAGGCTTGGGGTCGATCTTCCTGGCCGCCGTGGTCAGCATGTGGCTGACCTTGGGGGCGAGTTGGTCTTCGAACCCGTGTGCCGCGGACTCCAGCCGCGGCGCCGCCCAGTAGCGGGCGTCCTCGATGCGCCGGGCGGTGACCACTTTGGCCTGGTCCGCCATCGGCGCCATCCGGTGGCCGGTACGTACGGCCTGGGCCCTCATGCGGCCCATCCACGTGGCGGGAACCTTCATGACCACGCGGCGTCTTCTCATTGTCAGGGACACGACAACCTCCCCTGTCGTTGGGTGCCCGAGCGTGACCTTCCCTGGACAAGGCGGCTCAATCATGGCCGTCCGTGGGAGGATGGCCCGGGAAGGCCGTACGGCCATAGTCCTCAAAACATGACGAATCGACCCTGTATATAGAGGGGGGCAGCTGTCTCGTGGCTGAGAAGCTGATCGCTAACCTGCAGACCAATCGCGGCACCATCAAAATTGAGCTCTTCCCCAACAAGGCCCCGAAAACGGTACGAAACTTCGTCGAGCTTGCGGAGGGCACACGCGAGTGGACCCACCCGGGCACCGGCGAGAAGGGCACCGGCCGCTACTACGACGGCACGATCTTCCACCGGGTGATCTCCGGCTTCATGATCCAGGGTGGTGACCCGCTGGGCCAGGGCGTCGGCGGCCCCGGCTACGAGTTCGACGACGAGATCCACCCCGAGCTCCTCTTCGACCGCCCCTACCTGCTGGCCATGGCCAACGCGGGCATCCGCTTCGGCAAGGGCACCAACGGCTCGCAGTTCTTCGTCACGGTCCAAGCGCCGTTGCGGCACCTCAACGGCAAGCACACGATCTTCGGCGAGGTCGTCGAGGGCCAGGACGTCGTCGACGCCATCTCCAAGACCCGCACCGACGCCGGCGACCGTCCCGTGGAGGCCGTCGTCCTGGAGTCGGTCACCATCGACCGCGTCCCGGCCTGACCCAGCACCACGCTCCGGCGCTCCGAGGCCGTCCGATCGGCGGCGGCCTCGCCGGGGTGCGGGTCCCGCGGCGTCCCCGCACAAGCCCTCAGGCCCACGGTCGCGTGGCGTCCCCCCGCAAGCCCTCAGGCCGCGGTCACGCGGCATGCCCGCGCAAGCCTTAGGCTTCGGTCATGACCAGCCAGCCGCCGAGCCCGCCCCCGCAGCCCGAGCAGCCCGCTGAGGCGGTGCCCACCTGCTACCGGCACCCCGACAAGGAGACCTGGGTACGCTGCCAGCGGTGTGAGCGTCCCATCTGCCCCGACTGCATGCGTGACGCGGCGGTCGGCTTCCAGTGCCCCGAGTGCGTCGCCGAGGGCAACAAGGGCATCCGCCAGGCCAGGTCCACCTTCGGCGGCGGGATCGTGCGCACGCCGATCGTGACGTACACGATCCTCGTCATCAACGTCCTTGTCTTCGGCGCCCAATATCTCACCGAGACGATCACCGGTCAGCTGGCCATGTGGCCCGCCGGCGTGGCCCTGCTCGACGAGTATCACCGCCTGCTCACCGCGGCCTTCGTGCACAGCGGCGTGTTCCACATCCTGTTCAACTGCTGGGCGCTTTATGTCATCGGCCCCTATTTGGAGCGCGCCTTCGGCCACGTGCGCTTCGTCGCCCTCTATTTGATCAGCGCGCTCGGCGGCTCGGTGCTCGGCCTCTGGATCGACCCGGTCAACCAGCCCACGGTCGGCGCGTCCGGGGCCATCTTCGGCCTGTTCGGGGCGGTGTTCGTGGTGGGCCGCAAGCTCAACATGGACGTGCGCGGCATCGCCGTGCTCATCGTGATCAACCTGGTGATCACCTTCGTCTTCCCCAACATCAGCTGGACAGGACACATCGGCGGGCTGATCATGGGCTCGCTGCTGGCGGGGGCGCTGGCCTACGCCCCCAAGAACAACAGAACCCTGTGGCAGGCGGTGGCGATCGGAGGAGCGCTGATCCTGCTGGTCGTGCTCGTGGTGGTCAGGGTGTCGGCCATCCTGGCCATGAGCTGAGCTTCCCCAGGCTGTGGAAAAGACTGTGGAAAGAACTAACGCCAGCGGGTGGAAAGCACCACACCGAAGATGATGAAAACAAACCCGATCAGCAGATTCCAGTTCTGGAGGTCGCCGATGAAGGGCGTCTGCGGTGCGACGTAATAGACGGCGATCCACAGGATGCCGATGATCCACGCCGTGACCATGGTGGGCGCCAGCCAGCGAGGGCTGACCTTGACCTGCTGGGACCTCTGCGGCGGGGTGTAAACCGCCTTCTTGCGAGCCTTCGACTTGGGCACTGGGTAACTCCTGCTGAGGGCCTGGGCTTCCGGATCGTCCACAGGCCTTTCGGTAAGCGTAGTTCAAGCACAGTAGTGCGAGCGTGCCAAGGATAGTCGCCACGCGCATGACATGGCGATCCCTGGAGCCCGCATCGTCCAGGAATACCCTGATCGCATGCGGGCCATGCTCCGGGCCGTGGGGGAGACGAGCATCACCGCGGGCCTGATCCTCATGCTGTTCTGCGCCTACCTGCTCTGGGGCACCGGCGCCTACACCCAGAGGCAGCAACTGCTGCTCCAGCGCGAGCTGGCGGCCGAACGGGCGGCACAGGAGCGCCTGCGCACGGTCAGGCCCGGCCAGGCCCTCGCCGAGCTGCGCATCCCCAGACTGGGCCGCGACTACGCGTACGCCATCGTCGAAGGCGTCGGCACCGCCCACCTGAAACGCGGCCCAGGACACTACCCCGACAGCGCCATGCCCGGCGAGGTCGGCAACTTCGTGGTGTCGGGACACCGTACGACGTACGCGGCCCCATTCAACGAGATCGACGAGCTCGAACGCGACGACGAGATCGTCGTGGAGGCCCGCGAGGCCCGCTACACCTACCGCGTCACCTCCCAGGACATCGTGCGGCCCGACGAGGTCGGCGTGCTTGCCCCCGTGCCCGGCAAGCCCGGCATCCGCCCCGTGCGCGCCTTCATCACGCTGACCACCTGCCACCCCGAATACTCGGCCGCCAAGCGCCTCATCGTGTACGGCGTGCTCAAGGAGACCGAACCGAGAAAGGAGTGACATGTACGCCTGGCTCTGGCACAAGCTGCCCGGCAGCCCGCGCACCAGGGTGCTGACGGCCCTGGTGCTGGTCGCGGCGGCGGTGGCCGTACTCTGGTGGGTGGTGTTCCCGCTCTTCGAGCCCGTGGTGAGGCTGGACGAGGTGACCGTGAGGAAATGACCCGTGTGCTGGTGGTGGACAACCACGACAGCTTCGTCCACACCATCGTGCAATACCTGCGCGAGCTGGGGGCCGACTGCGACGTGCGGCCGCGCGACGACGTGGTCGTGAGCGACGCCGACGGCTTCGACGGCGTCCTCGTCAGCCCCGGCCCCGGCACGCCCGAGGCGGCCGGCGTGAGCGTGCCCCTGGTCCACCACGCGGTCGCGCACGACCTGCCGCTGCTCGGCGTCTGTCTCGGCCACCAGGCCATCGCCATCGCCCACGGCGCCACCGTGGCCCGCGCGCCCGAGCTCTTCCACGGGCAGACCAGCGCCGTCGTCCACGACGGCGAGGGCGTGTACGAGGCGCTTCCCTCCCCCGTGCGGATGACCCGCTACCACTCGCTCGCCGTGCTGCCCGGCACGGTGCCCGACGTGCTCGACGTGACTGCCCGCACCGGCGACGGCGTCATCATGGGCCTGCGCCACCGCCGGGCACCCGTCGAAGGCATCCAGTTCCACCCCGAGTCCGTGTTGTCAGAGCACGGCCACCGGCTGCTCGGCAACTGGTTGCGCCGGATCGTGTAACACACCTCTCGCGCCGAGCGACAGACAAGTGAGCGTCCCCGCCGTTGCCCCCGAGCGGCGGGGGCGTTCTTGCGTGCGAGCAGCAGCGCGAAGGGCCGCCCACCCCTGAGGGGATGGGCGGCCCTGCCACGTGTGGCTCTCAGTTCCCGATGCCGCCGTCGCCGATCGGGTTGTCGTCGGCCGGCGGCTCGTCCTCCGTCGGGAAGTCGTCCGTCGGCACGTCGTCCGTGGGGAAGTCGTCCGTCGGGAAGTCGTCCGTCGGCGGTGACTGGGTGTCGGTGGCCTCGGGACCGGTGGACACCACGATCGTGATCGTCGTGTTCTGTGGCAGCTTGGTGCCCTCGCCCGGGTTCTGCTGGACGACCGTGCCCGCGGGCTGCTCGTTGGGCTGCTCGGAGACCTTGACCTTGAACCCGGCGCCCTTGATCTGCGAGGTCGCGTCCTCCTGGGTGAGCCCGATCACGCTGGGCACCTCGCCCAGCTCCTTCGGCACGAAGAGGGTGACGGTGCCGCCCTTCTCCAGCGACTCGCCGACCTTCGGCCTGGTGTCGATGACCGTGCCCTGCTCCTTGGTGGAGTTTCTGGTCTTGACCGTGCCGCGCAACCCCGCCTGCTCCAGGGCCGCCATGGCGTCGGCCTGCGGCATGCCGACGAGGCCGTCGGGCACCTTCACCCGCTCGGTGCCCTTGGACACGAACAGCTGGACGCTGGAGCCCTTCTCGACCTTGGAGCTGGCGGCGGGCTGCGTCTTGATCACGGTGCCCTTCTCGACGTCGGAGCTGAACTCCTGCACCACCTGGACGTTGAGCCCCAGGCCCTTGAGCTGTTGCTCGGCGAACGTGCCCTTCTGCGTCGTGAGCTCGGGGATCGTGACCTGCGTGTCGGCCGGTGTGTCCTTGGAGCCGAACACCAGGTAGCCGGCCGTGATGAACCCGCCGATGATCAGCAGGGGAATGATGATCCACATCGCGGTCTTGACCGCGTTGCCGCCACCGCCGCCGGCGGCCCTGCGCCGGCCGCCCCGGCCGCCGCCGTCGCCCTCGTCATATTCGTAGGGCGGGATCGCTCCGCTGCGCTGCGTGGCCGGCCCGCCGGACGTCTGGGGCGAGGTCATCATGCGCGTGCCCTGGCCGTAGTCGCCGGTCATCGCCATCGTCTGGGCGTCGACCGGCATGCCGGACATCGCCCGCTGGATGTCGGCCCGCATCTCGCCCGCGCTCTGATAGCGGTGCGCCGGGTCCTTCGCCATGGCCTTCAACACGATCGCGTCGGCCCACTGCGGGATCTCGCGGTCGATCTGGGAGGGCGGGATCGGCTCCTCACGCACGTGCTGGTAGGCGATCGCGACAGGCGAGTCACCGGTGAACGGCGGCTGACCCGTCAGCAGTTCGTAGAGCACGCAGCCGGTGGAGTAGATGTCGCTGCGGGCGTCGACCCGCTCGCCCCGCGCCTGCTCGGGCGACAGGTATTGGGCGGTGCCGATCACCTGCGCCGTCTGCGTCATGGTGGCCGCGGAGTCGGCCATGGCCCGCGCGATGCCGAAGTCCATCACCTTGACGTCGCCGGCCCGCGTGATCATCACGTTGGCCGGCTTGATGTCACGGTGCACGATGCCGCCGCGATGGCTGTAGTCGAGCGCCCTCAGGATGCCGTCGACCAGCTCGACCGCGCGCTCGGGGAGCAACCGCCGATCCTGGCGCAGCAGGTCGCGCAGCGTCCGGCCGTCGACGTATTCCATCACGATGTACGGCACGGGGGTGCCGTCGGTGACGTCTTCGCCGGTGTCGTAGACGGCGACCACGGCAGGATGGTTGAGCGAGGCCGCCGACTGCGCCTCACGGCGGAACCTGGCCTGGAACGTGTGGTCGCGAGCCAGGTCGGACCGGAGCGTTTTGATCGCGACTATGCGGTCCAGCCGGATGTCTCGGGCGCGATACACCTCGGCCATGCCGCCGCGCCCGACGACACCGTCGAGCTCGTAGCGACCTCCGAGTAGCCGAGGCTGAGTCATTTCCTGCACTGTCCCTTACCGTTCATCTTGGGTACCGGCCTGCTCGGGGGGCCGCCGGTGTCCATCATCGACCCCATTGCGCGTCACGTCTGCTCCTTGGGCGGGTTTGTCTCACCCGGATCCGGCGAGGCGGTGGGTGTCGGGGTAGTGGGTGTAGTGGTGGGCGTAGGGGTTGGTGTGGGCGTAGGGGTCCGCGTCGTCCGTGTCGGTGTCGGTTTCGGCGTCGGCTTCTTGCTGGGAGTTGCCGACTTGCTTACCGTAGCCGACCGAGAGGGTATAGGCCTCTGCGACTTCACCGGAAGCGCCGGTGGCCGCTTGGTGCGCTTCTTCTTTGTGGGCTCGGCCCGCTCCGGAGTCGGCGGCGCCGACTCGCTCGGCTCGGCCACGTCAGGCGTCGGCGCGGGCGGCTGCCGGTTGGCGAAGGTGACGGCGCTGAGCCCGACCGCGGCCACGCAGCCCGCCGTGGCGACCACGGTCAGCGTCCTCGCGCCCTTGCGGCGCCTGCGGGCCGGCGGGGCATGCGGCTCGGTGGCCGGGGCGATGCGGTCGGTCGCCTGCTGGTCCTCGGGCGAGGGCTCGCGTACGCGGAAACCCCCCGGGTCGGTCAGCATGCTGAGATCGGCGCCGGACTGGGCGCCCGCCAGCGACTCGCGCAGCGCGTGGGCCCGGTCGGCCAGCTCCAGCGCCGTGGCCGGGCGCTGCCCCGGCTCCTTCGCCAGCAGCGTCATGACCAGCGCGCGCACCTGCGAAGGCACATCCACACCGAGCGGCTGCGGCTGCTCGTTGAGGTGCTGCAGGGCGATCGCCACCTGGGTGTCGCCGCGGAACGGCGTGCGCCCCGCCAGGCACTCGTAGGCCACCACGCCGAGCGAGTAGAGATCGGTGGCGGGCGTGAGCGGGAAACCCTGCGCCTGCTCGGGGCTGACGTATTGGGCGGTGCCCACCACCGTGCCCGTCTGCGTCACCGGAGCCGCCTCCAGCGCCCGCGCGATGCCGAAGTCGGTCACCTTGATGGTGCCCTCGGGCGTGACCAGCAGGTTGCCGGGCTTGATGTCGCGGTGGATGATCCCGGAGGAGTGGGCGGCGTGCAGCGCCTTGGCGGTCTGGTGCACGACGTCGAGCGCCACCTCGGCTCCGAGCGCGCCGTTGCGCGCCAGGATGGCCGACAGCGGCTCGCCCTGCACCAGCTCCATCACCAGATAGGCGAGGTCGCTCTCCTCGCCGTAGTCGAAGATCTGCGCCACCCCGGGGTCGGCCAGCGCCGCGGTGAGCCTCGCCTCGTTGCGAAACCGCTCGCGGAAGGTGGGGTCGGCGTGGATGTGGCTGCGCAGGATCTTCACCGCGACCTCGCGCCCGAGCAGCTCGTCGCGGGCGCGCCAGACCTCTCCCATACCGCCGGTGGCGATGCGGGAGATCAGGAGATAGCGGTTACGGAGCCGCATGATCCAGCAGATTACCGTCTCTCACTTGTTCAGCACCGCCTCCATCACGGCCTTCCCGATCGGCGCGGCGGTGCCGCCGCCCGTCGCCTCCGCGCCGACGTTGGCCGCACCGGACTCGACGATGACCGCCAGGGCCACCTTGGGGTCCTCGGCCGGCGCGAAGGAGATGAACCAGGCATGCGGAGGCTGGTTGTCGGACGTCTCCGCGGTGCCCGTCTTGCCCGCTACTTGGACGCCCGGCACCTGCGCCCGGTTGGCGGTGCCGTTACTGACGACGCTCACCATCATGTCGCGCAGCTTGGTCGCCGTCTCGGTGCTGACCGCCTCGCTCAGCTCGTCCTGCTCCGCCTCTTCGATCGTGTCGCCCTTGGCGTCGGTGATCTTCTTGACGAGGTACGGCTTCATCACCGTGCCCTCGTTGGCGATGCCCGCGGAGATCATGGCCATCTGCAGCGGCGTCATCTGGTTGCTGCGCTGCCCGATGGAGGCCATCGCGACGGCCGCTTCGTCCTCACGAGGGCCGAAGTCGCTCTGGGCCACGGGCATCGGGACCGCGAGCTGCTCGCCCATGCCGAACCTGGCCGACTGCTCCTGCACCTTGTCGTAGCCCAGATCGATGCCCATCTTGCCGAACGGCGTGTTGCACGACCTCTCCAGCGCGAAGACCAGCGTGACCTGGCCGCTGCCGCAGGCGGCGCCGCCGTAGTTGGGCAGGCTGATGTTCGTGTTGGGCAGCGGGAGCCGCTGCGGCGCCTCCACGGTGGTCTGGGGGCCCCGCGAGGAGTCGTCCTCCAGGTAGGCCGCCATGGTCACCACCTTGAACGTCGAGCCGGGCGGGTAGGTGCGGTCGATGGTGCGGTTGAGCAGCGGCTGGCCCTTTTCTTTGGCCAGTTCGTCGTAGCGCGGGAACACCTTGCTCTTGTCGGTCACCGACAGCTCGGCGGGGTCGTAGGTCGGCAGCGAGACCATCGCCAGGATCGCGCCGGTCTTCGGGTCGAGCGCGACGACGGCGCCGCGCTTGCCGCTCTGGCTCAGCGCGTCGTAGGCGGCCTTCTGCACCCTGGGGTTGATCGTGACCTCGACGTTGGCGCCCTTGGTCGGCTCGCCGGTGAACAGGTCGATGCTCCGCCTCAGCAGCAGGTCGGCGCTGGAGCCGTCGAGCAGTTTGTTCTGGGTGCCCTCGATGGCGCTCGCGCTCTCCGGCGAGAAGAAGCCGGTGACGTGCGCGTAGAGCTCTCCCTCCGGGTATTTCCTGACGAACCTGAACTGGCTGCTCTCGGTCTCGACGGACTGCGCGATCACCTTGCCGCCGGCGGTGATGCGGCCGCGCTCGATGGCGTAACGGTCGTAGTAGTTACGGGTGTTACGGGCATCGGTGCGCAGGTCTTCGGCCCGTACGGCCTGCAGGAAGTTCACATTGATCATCAGAAGTGCGAACATGGCCAGGCAGGCGACGGCCGTGCGCTTGAGCGTGCTGTTCATCGCTGGAACACCTGCGTCATTCCTTCGTTCTGGATCGCCTGGGGCGGGGGCTTACGCGCCGCATCCGACATGCGTACCAATAGCGCGATAAGGATCCAGTTAGCCAGCAGCGCCGAGCCACCCTGCGACATGAAGGGAGTCACCAGGCCGGTCAGGGGAATCAGGTTGGTCACGCCGCCCACGATGATGAACACCTGCCAGGCGAGGATGAACGACAGGCCGCCCGCGAGCAGCTTGGAGAACGGGTCACGGGCCGCCAGCGAGGTGCGCAGGCCCCGCTGCACCACCAGGGCGTAGAGCATGAGCAGCGCCATCAGGCCGGTCAGGCCCAGCTCCTCGCCCATCGCGGCGAAGATGAAGTCGGAGAAGGCCAGCGGGATCAGCTCGGGATGCCCCTGACCGAGCCCCGTGCCGAGGATGCCGCCCGAGCCCATGGCGAACAGGCCCTGCATGAGCTGCGCGCTGCCGCCGACCCGGTCGAAGAGCGCGGGGTCGCTCGGGTTGAGGAAGACCTCGAACCGTTGCTGGACGTGGTCGAAGACCAGGCCGGCCAGGATGGCGCCGCCCGCGAAGAGCAGGATGCCGATGATCACCCAGGAGACGCGCTGCGTGGCGATGTAGAGCAGGGCGATGAACGTGCCGAACAGCAGCAGTGAGGATCCCAGGTCCTTCTGCATCACCAGGACGCCGAGGCTGACGCCCCACGTGATGAGGACCGGGCCCAGGTCACGTGCGCGCGGCAGGTCGATGAAGAGCAGCCGCCTCCCGGCGAGGGCGAGCACGTCGCGCTTGGCGACCAGATAGCCGGCGAAGAAGATGACCAGCGCCAGCTTGGCGAACTCGGCAGGCTGGAGCTGGCCCAGACCGGGGATGCCGATCCAGATCCTGGCGCCGTTGAGCTCCTGGCCGAGGAACGGGATCAACGGCGAGACCAGCAGGATCAGGCCCAAGGCGCCCGCCGTGTAGGTCAGCCGCTGCAGGGCGCGGTGGTCACGCAGGAAGATCAGAGTGAGGCTGAACAGCACGATGCCGACGAGTGTCCACATCAGCTGGGAATTGGGCGAGGCGAGCGTGGCGGAGGGCAGATTCGAGTCGGACTCGGAGAGCCGGAAGATCATGACCAGGCCGAGCCCGTTGATCAGCGTCACCAGCGGCAGGATCAGCGGATCGGCCCAGGGTGCGAACTTGGCCAGCACCAGGTAGGCGGCCAGCATCAGCCCGCCCAGGCTCAGGCCGTACGTCAGCATCCCCGACGGGATCGCGTCGTCCATCGCAAGGCCCACGTTGGCGTACGCGCCCATGACGACCAGCACCGCGAGAGCGAGCATGATCAGCTGGGCCCCGCGGCGCTTGGCCGGCATCGGGACCGGTTCGGGGGCGACGTCGCTCATCTATTGCTGCTGTTTCGTCTTGGTCGCGCTCGCGGTCGGCGCGGGCGACGTGCTGGCGGACGGGGACGTTTCGCTCTGCTGGTCCTCGGAGAACTTCAACGCGTTGATCCTCGTGATGCCTTCGTCGACAGTGGTGACGGGGAAGGTGCTCTTGATGAGCGCCTGATCCGCCTCCGACAGCTGGGAGAGCTGCCGGCCAGTGGGCCGCGAGACCTCGAAGAGCTGGAAGGGGCCAACCTCGACCTTGATCCCCTGGAACACGACCACCTCGTCGCCCCTCGCACCGACGAAGAACTGGTCCTGGGTCCACTGATATCCAAAGTAACCGCCGACGCCGACGGCGAGCGTGCCGATGCCGAGCACGGTGACCAGCACGGGCCACAGACGACGACGGCCCGACCGCCGGGACGCCTGCGCGACCGGCTCGTCGAAGTCACCATCGTCCGCGATCACCGGCTGGGGTGCGGTCACCGCGCCGGCTCGCCCCGGCGGCTCCGCCTCCTGCGCGGCGCCCCGCAGGCGGTTCATGCCCGCGGCGCCCACGACGGCGGCGTCGGCCGGCACCTGCTGCCCATCATTGATCTCGAGCACGTCGGCCAGCACACACGTGATGTTGTCGGGCCCGCCGCCTCTGTTCGCCAGGTCGATGAGCTGGCGGACGACCTCTTCAGGATCGTCGATGTTGGTGAGCGTGGCGTGCAGCGTCTCCGCGCTCACCACGCCCGACAGGCCGTCGGAACAAAGGAGGTAGCGGTCGCCCACCTGCGCCTCGCGGAGCGTGAGGTCGGGATCGACCTCGCCGCTGCCGTCGAGCGCGCGCAGCAGGATCGACCGCTGCGGGTGCGTGGCCGCCTCCTCCGGCGTGATACGCCCGTCGTCGACGAGCTGCTGGACCAGTGTGTGGTCATGGGTGATCTGATAGAGCTCCCCGCGTCTGAGCAGGTAGGCGCGCGAGTCGCCGACGTGCACCAAGGCCACCTGGGTGCCGTGCCAGAGCATGGCCGTGAGAGTCGTGCCCATGCCTTTGAGGCTGGGATCCCGCCCCACCATCTCGTGCAGCTTGCGGTTGGCGTCGCGTACGGCTGCCTCGATGGCGTTGAGCAGGTCACCCCCCTGTTGAGCCTCTTCCAGAGAGGCCATGGCGTCGATGGCGACTGAGCTCGCCACCTCGCCGTGTGCGTGCCCGCCCATGCCGTCGGCGACGGCGAGCAGGCGGCCGCTAGCGTACGCCGAGTCCTCGTTCCCTTCGCGGAGGAGGCCGACGTCCGAGCGGGCGGCATAGCGGAGTGCGATGGTCATTTGCGCAATTCAATGACTGTCTTGCCGACGCGGATCGGAACACCGAGCGGCACCGGGGTCGGGCGGGTGACTTTCGAGCGGTCGAGATACGTGCCGTTCGTCGAACCGAGATCTTCCACGATCCACTGACCGTCCTGAGGGAAGAGCCGGGCATGCCGGCTGGATGCGTAGTCGTCGCTGACTACCAGCGTGGCGTCGTTCGCCCGGCCAATGGTGATGGGCGTCTCCGTGAGGTTAATGGTGGTGCCTTGCAAGGGGCCACCGGTAACGACGAGCTGGCGTGGCTCACCCTTCTTGCTCTTGGGCTTGGCCACGGGTTTGGCGGGTTTCGCGCCTTTGCGCGGGCCCGCGGGAGCCGTGCGTGAACCGAACAAGTCAGTCCGGATCACGCCGACTGCGGCAATGACGAAAAACCACAGCACCGCCAGGAAGGCGAGCCGGATCAGCAGCAGCGTGAGCTCGGACATGGACCGTCTGTCTACCTCTAATCGCGCCGGAACACCAGAGTCGTGCGCCCCAACGTCACTCGCGTGCCGTTCTGAAGCTCGATCCTGCGTACCGGCTGGCCATTGACAAAAGTGCCGTTCGTCGACCCGAGATCGACGAGGGCCACGAGCTGGCCCTCGACACGCAGCTCCGCGTGATGACGCGAAACGCCCGGGTCGACCAGACGAAGATCGCAGTCGGTGCCCCTGCCTAGCAAGGTCACCGGAGTGGTGAGCTCGTAGGAACGGTCGCCCTGCGGGTCGTCCTGGGTGGAGACGAGCAGCCTGGGCCGCCCTTGGAACGCGTGCGGCCTCGACGGAGGCAGGTCGCTCGCGGGCTGGCGGATCTCGTCCTGCTCCACCGTGGCGCCGCGGATGACGCCTGACCTGATGCGGAACAGGCCGACAGCCAGGTCGCCGGCGGTCTCGAAACGCACCCGGACCGGTCCCACGAAGGAGTAGCCCTGCTCCTTGGCGTACTCCCTGGCGAGGTTGGCCAGTTCGTGGCTGATGCTGTCGGCGTAGACCTCAAGCCGCTCGCTGTCGGTCGTGGACAGCTCAACCACGAAGTCGTTGGGCACGAGTGTGCGGCCTTGGGCGACGATCGCCGCACGCTCATCCATCTCCCGCTGAACCGCGCTGGCGACCTCGACCGGCTGAAGGTCAGATTTGAACGCCCGCGCAAAGGCTCCCTCAACCAAGCCTTCGAGCCTTCGCTCGAAGCGCTGAAGGACTCCCACCGGGTACCTCCCTTCCTCCGTGCATATGATCGCGGCCCCCAGGCGCTCGCGGCGCCCGGTTTCCGCTCGTTCCACTTCACGGCGTCCCTGGCGCTCGTCAGCTGTCGCGCCCAGCTCCTCCGCTCCCGTGTCTTATGCGATCGTATCCGGGTTCAGTACCACTGGCTGTTCCGTGCTACTGTTCTTTCCGCACCCACAAGGGCGGGTGGCGGAACGGCAGACGCGCACGGTTCAGGTCCGTGTGTCCGAAAGGACGTGAGGGTTCAAATCCCTCCTCGCCCACTCGTTGACTGGGGATCCTTGGTCGCAAGCCTTTCAGGCGTTGCTCCCTCGGGTCCCCTCGCCGTGTCTCCCGGGGGATAACCCCCCGGACCTCCAGGCAGGTCGCTGGCGCTCCCGGGGGGAAACCCCCCGGGCCCCCTTCACAACCCCGTCGTGGTTGGGGTTCAACCCCACCTTGTGGTTGGGCCCCTTGTGGTTGAAGTTCGACCTTGTTGTGGTGGTGGCCGGTTGTCTTGTGGCCGGGTCCGGCGGTTCTCCTGGGTTCCTTTGTGCAGACCCACATTGGCGAAGCTTGTTGCGGATCGCAAGGGCCGGGGTCTTCCTTTTCAAGAATCTGTTGGTGATGGGTGCCTGATCGGACTGTACGCCTGGGTGGTTGCAAGACGCTTTCTGGTGGCTTGACGGTTGGTGTGTGTTTTAGTTCACAGTCACGCTGCTTTGGTTCTGGTGTCCAGTAGTTCGCCCACCAGGTCCGTGAGGCTCACCATTCCGATGACCGCGTCTTGCTGATCCGTGACCAGGGCGAGGTGGGCTCTGGCCTCCTGGAGGGCCGTCACCGCTTCGGGGATCTGGGTGGTGCAGCGGAGCCTGGGCACCTCTCTGGCCAGCTCGCGTGCCGTCTTGCCGGGGTTGAGCAGAGCGTCCCTGGCGTGCAGGGCGCCTTCTATCGCCGACTCGTTCTCCACCAGGAGGCGCAGGTGGCTCGTTGTCACCGCGGTCCGCTTGATCTCCGAGGTGTCGGCCGCGGGGGCGACCTTCGCCGCCTGGGCGATGGGGGTCATCAGGCGTTCGATGCCCTCGTCGTCGAGGCGCAGGGCGCGGGTCAGGAGATCGTGTTCCTCTCTGTCCAGCAGGCCCATGCGGCCCGACTCGCCCACCAGCATGGCGAGCTGGCGTGGGGTCCTGGTCGTCGCCAGCTCGTCTCTCGGCTTGACGCCGAAGAGGCGGAGTATGACGTTCGTCAGGCCGTTGAGCGTTGAGAGCAGAGGGCGCATCAGCCACGTGAATCCGCGGAACGGCAGGGTCAGCAGGAGCGCCGCGCGCTCCGGGTGGGTCAGCGCCCAGGACTTGGGGGCCATCTCGCCGATGACCATGTGGAGGAACGTCACCAGGGCCAGGGCGATGGTCAGGGAGATCGGGAGGCGCAGGCCCTCGGGGACGCCGACCATGGCGAAGACGGGCTCCAGATAGTGCTCGATCGCCGGCTCGGTCACCTGGCCCAGGCCCAGCGTGCACAGGGTGATGCCCAGCTGGGCGCCGGCCAGCATGAGGGAGAGCTGGCGGCCGCCGCGCACCGCCGACTTGGCGGTGAGCCTTACCAGGCGGTTGCCGCCCGAGGCCATCTCCTCAAGGCGGTGGCGGCGCGAGGAGACGAAGGCGAACTCGGCGGCCACGAACAGCGCGTTGAAGGCCAGCAGCGCCAGGCTCAGAAGGATCATGGTCATCGGGCGGCCTCCGCGTGTCGCGCCGGAGCCAGGCGCACCCACTCCGGCACCCTGCGGTTGAGTGACATGACCGTGAGCTCAGCCAGGTGCTCCTCGACGTCCTCGGCGAACGGATCGGTGTCAGGTCTGATCGGGACGGTCACCGTGTCGCCTTGGTCGGGCATCCTGCCCAGCTTGGCGAGCACGAGCCCGGCGAGCGTGTCGTAGTCGTCGCTCTCCGGCAGCGCCACGCCGGTGGCCCGCTCGACCTCGTCGAGCCTGAGACTGCCCGGCACCTCCCAGACGCCGTCCGGGTGTTCGAGGGCGCCGACCGGCTCCGGGTCGTTCTCGTCGACGAGCTCGCCGACCAGCTCTTCCGCCAGGTCCTCGACGGTGATCACGCCGGCCAGGCCGCCGTACTCGTCGATGACGCAGGCGACGTCGTCCTTGGCCACCCGCATTCTTTCCAGTACGGCGGGCAGCGGCACCGAGGCCGGCACCAGCAGCGCGGGGCGGGTGATCGTGGAGATCGGGCCCTCCTCCAGGCCGGAGGTGAGCAGCTCGCGCACGCCCGTCACGCCGACGACGTCGCCGTTCTCGGCAAGGACCGGGTAGCGGGAGTGCCCGCACTCGCGCATGGCGTCGAGCAGGTCGGAGATGGGCTGCGAGTCGCGCAGCGCGACCACGCGGGGCCGCGGGACCATGATCTCCTCCGCGTTGCGGTCGCCGAACTCCAGCGCCCGTTCGAGCAGCTCCGACAGTTTGGGAGGCAGCTCGCCCGCCTGGGTCGACTCCGCGATGATGCGCGAGAGCTCCTCGGGCGTCACGCCGTGCTCGACCTTCTCCACGGGTTCGATGCCGACGCGTCTGAGCAGCCCGGTGGCGGCCGAGTCGAAGAACCGGATCACCGGCCCCACCACCGCCAGGTAGGCCAGCGTCGAGCGGGCCAGGAACTTGGCCACCGCCTCCGGCCTGGCGATGCCGAGGTTCTTCGGCGCCAGCTCGCCGAGCACCATCTGCACCACGGTCGCCACGAACACCCCCGTGGCCACGGAGATGCCGGTGATCATGGCGTCGGGGAGCCCCCAGTCGGCCAGCCATGGGCGTACGAGCACGGCGATCGCGGGCTCGGCCAGGAAGCCGACCAGCAGCGCGGTGACCGTGATGCCGAGTTGCGCGCCTGAGAGCATGAAGGAGAGGCGTGACGTCACCTGGAGGGCCTTCTCGGCGGCGGTGTCGCCGGCGGAGGCCTGCTCGCGAAGGATGCCGCGGTCGGCGGCGACGAAGGCGAACTCCTGGGCGACGAAATAGCCGGTCGCCGCCGTGAGGAGGATGAGGGACAGCAGCCCGAGATAAGCGCTCACCGCAGTGAGCCTTCAGGGAAACCCGTGCCTGAGCACGGGCAAAGACTCCACGAGTCCGGAGCGGACACGATCATCCCTTCGATAGAGGTCGTCCATAACCGTAACGATGCCGATGGCCTCTATGTTTCCCGAGCCCGCGGGAGGTCGCCTTTCCGGTTTGGCGGAGACACGGCTCCACCGTTACGGTCGGTTGGTTCTGTGTACTTTCCCGTGGGAATTCCTTGACCGAACGCCTTCACTGCCAAGGGGTTGGACGTAGCGTCTATGTACGAAGCGAAGGGGAGAAGGCGAAGTGTCTGAGGACGACCGCACGCGGGCCATGCGCTCGCCGGGCGACGGCCGCCCGCTGCCACCGCGGCCCAACGACGTCCCGCGCTCAGGGGGCGCCCCCGCGCACCGGTTCCCGGCGGGCGGGCCGGGCGCGCCCACCCACAAGCTTCCCGCCGCCTCCCAGATCCCCGAGCCGCCGCCGGGCCCGCCCGGCTCCGAGCCGCGCCGGTCGAGCGGGCGCGTGTACGGCAGGCAGCGCTCCGGCGGCGGGGGCGGTCCCGTCAGGCCATTGAGGTCCAGGGGCGGGCAGGAGCCGAGGGAACCCCGCAGGAGGCCCTCGGGCAGGACGATCGTGAAGATCGTCGCAGGGCTGCTGGTCGCGCTGCTGGTGGCGGCCGTGGGCATGTTCTTCTGGATCGACTCGAGGCTGGCCGGCATCGACGACGTGCTCACCGATTACGAGGATCGCCCCGCTGACGGTCCCGGCACCAACTGGTTGCTCGTCGGCTCCGACAGCCGCAAGGGGCTGTCGAAGGCCCAGCGCAAGAAGCTGGCCACCGGGCGCGCCGTCGGGCAGCGTACGGATTCGATGATGTTGCTGCACATCCCCGAAACCGATGACAAGCCGACGCTCGTCAGCCTGCCGCGCGACCTGGCCGTCACCGTCTACGGCAAGCAGCGCGACAAGCTCAACGCCGCCTACAACGGCGGGCCGCAGCTGCTGGTCCGCACCATCGAGACGGTCACGGACGTGCGCATCGACAACTACATGGAGATCGGGTTCGCCGGGTTCGTCGACATCGTGGACGCGGTGGGCGGGGTCGAGATGAACGTGACGGCCGCCGTGAACGACCCCAAGGCGGGGCTCAAGCTGAAGAAGGGCAAGCAGGTGCTCAACGGCGCCCAGGCCCTGGGCTACGTACGCACCCGCAAGGGCGGCGCGCTGCCCGACTACGAGCGCACCAAGCGGCAGCGTCAGTTCCTCGCGGCGGTCGTGAAGAAGGCGGCCAGCCCGGGGGTGCTCATCAACCCGTTCACGTCGATCCCGCTGGCGATGAGCGCCACGGACGCGGTCACGGTCGACTCCGGCACCGGCGCCTTTGACCTGCTCTCGCTGGGGCTCGCCATGGGCGACAGCCCGGTGACGACGGTGGTGCCGTTCGGCGGCAACGAGACCCTTCCCAACGGCGGCGTGGCCGTCAAGTCCGACAGGCAGAAGGCGCTGGCGCTGTTCAACGCGCTGAAGGACGACAAGCCCGTTCCCAAGAGCGTGATCGACGCCCGCTGATCCCGTGGCCGTCAGCTGCCGCCGCTGCCACCGCTGGCGGCGGCGGCGGTGGTCGCGGCGCTTATGGCGGCCATCGTGGCCGCGTTGATGGCGGCGATGGCCTTGGCGACGGCGTCGGCCGTCCACGCGCCCTCGGAGATCTCCTTGATCCGCTGCTTGCTCGCTCCGGGGAAGGCCTTGCGGTCGAGCTTGGCCGCGTGCGCGATCGCGATCAGCACCGCCGTGCGGGCGTCGGGGGTGGCGCCCGCGAGCACTGCCGACACCCGCTCGCGCACGTCCGCCTCGACGCGGGGGTGCGCCTCCGGCCAGCGGGTGACGGGGAAGATGCCGAGGGCCCTGCCGCGCTCCTCGGCCAGCACGCCCGACTCCGCCAGCCTGGTCAGCAGGCGCTTACGCAGCTTGCCCGACTGGATCCGCTGCACCCACCAGGCGGGTTTCCTGGCCTTGCCATCGGTGGCGATGCGGGTCAGCGTGGCGTCCAGCTCTCCGTCGCCGAGCGGTCTCGGGTCGGTGACCGTCACCTTCTTGTCCGACAGGTCGAGGCGCCCGCCCACGGCCAGCTCGGCGAGGAGCGCGCCGGCGAGCGCGGAGTCGAGCTGCGTGGAGTTGATGAGCGGCGTGCCCTTGTCGTCCCGGTAGGCCAGCAGGAGGAATTCTTCGGCGATCGTCACAGTCATGTTTTCGACACTAACCTCCCTGCCATGAGCATTTCGGAAAGGTTGCACGCCATCGGCCGCCCCTTGCTCCAGGCGCAGCTCGACCATCCCACGGTGGCCGGGATCGGCCGCGGTGACCTGGCGGAACCGGTGTTCAGGTCGTGGCTGGAGCAGGACTATCTATTCCTGCTGGACTATGTGCGGGTGTTCGCGCGGCTGGCCTGGCAGGCGCCCGACACGCATCTGGGCGACCTGGTGGACCTGGCGCACGCGACGTACCACGACGAGCTGAACCTGCACAGGTCGTTGTCGGCGGAGTTCGGGGCCGACCTGGAGGGCGCGGTGAAAGGGCCGGCGTGTGCGGCGTACACGGGGTTCCTGTTAGAGTCGGCGGCGTCGTACGGGGAGGGATTGGCGGCGCTTTATCCGTGTATGTGGGGATATTCGACCCTCGGGCAGATATTGGCGGAGAATCCGCCTACTGAGCCGAGATATCGGGCCTGGGTGGACACGTACGCCGACCCCGGGTTCGCCGCGCTCGCCGTACGCATCGCCCAGATGATCGACGAGGCCGACCCGGAGCCGGTGCGAGCGGAGGCGAAGTTCACCGAGGGCATGGCGCACGAGCTGGCCTTCTGGAGCGTGCCGTAGCATCCACAGGCTGTGGACGGCGTGGCCCGGACCGTACTCTGGTGACATGCCGGAACTTCCCGAAGTGGAGTCTCTCACCCACTTCCTGCGCGAGCGGGCGGTGGGCCGCACGATTCTGGGGGTCGACGTGGTCGGCTTCCAGGCGCTCAAGACGTTCGACCCGCCGGCCACGGCGCTCGGCGGGCTGACCATCACCGGCGTGGCGAGGCACGGCAAGTTCCTCGACCTCGACTGCGACGGCCTGCACCTGGTCATCCACCTGGCCAGGGCGGGATGGCTGCGCTGGCGCGAGGACCTGTCGGGTGCCAAGCCCGTCCGCCCCGGCAAGGGGCCGCTCGCGGTGCGGGTCCGGCTCGCGCCCGACGACGAAGGGTCGGCGCCCGGTTTCGAGCTGACGGAGGCGGGCACCCAGAAGCGGCTCGCCGTCTATGTCACGAGAGATCCGGGCGAGGTCCCCGGCATCGCCGCGCTCGGCCCCGACCCCCTCGACCCGTCCTTCACGGTCGCCGCGCTCAAGCGCATCCTGGGCGGCAACCGCACGCAGATCAAGGGGCTGCTGCGCGACCAGAAGGTCATCGCGGGCATCGGCAACGCCTATTCCGACGAGGTGCTGCACGCGGCCAGGATGTCACCGTTCAAGATCGCCGCCGCGCTCACGGACGCGCAGATCGCCGACCTGCACGAGGCCATCGTCACCACGCTCGGCGAAGCGGTCGAGCGGGCGCACGGGCTGGCCGCGAAGGACCTCAAGGCGGAGAAGAAGTCGGGGCTGCGGGTGCACAACCGCGCGGGGCAGCCGTGCGACGTCTGCGGCGACACGATCCGCGAGGTGTCGTTCGCCGACTCGTCCCTGCAGTATTGCCCCACGTGCCAGACCGGCGGCAAGCCCCTCGCCGACCGGAGGCTGTCTCGTTTGTTGAAATAGCTCCTTCATTACGGCACAGCCGGCGTCACCGCACGCGCCGACGCCGGCCGCCGTCTGTCATGGCCGGTCGTGAAGGCTCACGGGCTGCTCGCCGTGACGAGCGCCTTCTCGGCCGTGTTCCGTGGTTCCTTCCGGCGACCCGGCCGCCCCGCGGGGAGCCCGGGATTTCCCGTGGGGCCGCCTGGTGAGCAGGGCCGTTGCCGCGACGGCGCTCGCCAGGAGCGCGGCCGCCAGCGGGACCGCCAGGGCCGTGCGGAGGGCGGCCATCCCGGCCTCCTGCGTGGTCGCGGAGCCGAGCGCGGCCACGTTGACCGCGGTGACCATCGACACGCCCAGCGCGGCGCCGAACTGGAACGACGAGTTGATCAGCCCGCCGGCCAGCCCCTGTTCGCCGGCCGTGATCCCGTCCGTGGCCGTGATCATGAGGGGGCCGTAGGCGAAGGCGAACATCAGGGCGATCAGCGCCATCGACGGCACCATCGCGGCGTAGGTCCAGTCCAGCCCGGCGCCCAGGAAGAGTGTGTAGGCCAGCAGGCCCGACAGCAGGCCGCCGAGGATGACCTTGGCGTTGCCGTACCGGTTGACCAGCCACGGGGTGAGCGTCGGGGCGATCACCACGTCGGCCGCGGCCACCAGCAGGGCGAGCCCGGTCTGCATGGGTGACCAGCCGCGCAGCTCCTGCAGGTAGAGCGTGACCAGGAACTGGAAGCCGAAGAACGAGGCTGTGAGCAGGGCGGCCGTCACGTTGGCCCGGACCAGCGCGGCCGACCTGAAGATGCCGAGGCGGACCAGGGGGTGCGGGGAGCGGCGCTCGATGGCCACGAACGCCGCCAGCAACCCCAGGGCCGCGGCGAAGACAGCGAGCGTCAGCGGCAGGCCTTCGGAGGGGTGCTCGAGGCGTACCACTCCATAGACCAGCAACATCATCGCGCCCGTCGCGCTCGCCGCGCCCGGGAGGTCGAAACCGCCTGCCGGGCGCTCGCCGGCGGGCCCCTCCTTGATCAGCACGATCGCCGCGAGCAGGACCACCAGCGACATCAGGACCGGGGCGAAGAAGACCCAGCGCCAGCCGAACTCGGTGAGCACCCCGCCGATCACCAGACCGAGCGCGAAGCCGGCGGCGCCGGTGCTCCCGTAGATGATCAGGGCGCGGTTGCGATCGCGGCCCTCGGGGAAGCTCGTGGTGATCAGCGACAGTCCCGCGGGCGTCATGAAGCCGGCGGCCACTCCGGTGACGAACCTCGCCAGCAGCAGCACCCAGCCGTCGTTCGCGACCCCGCCGAGCCCGGAGAAGGTCAGGAACACCCCCAGCCAGAGCAGGAACATGCGCCGCCGGCCCAGCAGGTCGGCCGCCCGGCCGCCGAGCAGCATGAAGCCGCCGTAACCGAGCACGTAGGCGCTCACCACCCCGCTGAGCATGCTCGTGGGCACCCCGAGATCGGCCCGGATGGCGGGGAGGGCGACGTTCAACATGGCGACGTCGATGCCCTCGAGAAAGATGGCCCCGCAAAGAACGATCAGTACGCCCCACGTACGAGCAGAGACAGGCATGACAACCCCCGGTTACGGAAAAGCAGGTCGGTTCCTTGTTGTAACCGTCCATATCATTGGCCATCATGGGGTGGCATGGAAGAAGGCACTTCTGAATCACTCGGTTACTCCGCGGGCACCGTGGACGACGACTACGACGCGCGCCAGTGGGACACCCGTGAGGACTGCGAGGTGCGCCAGATCCTCGATCGCATCGCCGACAAGTGGTCGCTGCTGGTCATCGCCCTGCTCGACTGCCAGACCCTGCGTTTCACCCAGCTCCGCCGCGAGATCGACGGTGTCAGCCAGCGCATGCTGAGCGTCACCCTGCGCCAGCTCGAACGTGACGGCCTGGTCAGCCGCACGGTCCACCCCGTCGTGCCGCCCAGGGTCGACTACGCGCTGACGCCGCTCGGCCGTACGCTGCACGAGACCATCAAGTCCCTGGTCACCTGGACGGAGGCGCACCAGGAGGAGATCGCCCGCGCACGAGCCGCGTACGACGCCCGTGCTCATGGACCCACTTCGTGAGGCGGGCTCAGTCGCCTGATGCCGTCGCTCCTCCTCCAGACGACGGCACTCCCTCGCCGGGAGATGATGGAGTCATGACCGTTCCTGAGATCGAGCCGAGTGCCATCCCCGCAGACGCCTACCTCCTCGACGTCCGTGAGCAGGACGAATGGATGGCGGGCCACGCCCGTGAGGCGGTGCACATCCCGATGACCCAGATCCAGGGCCGCGTCGACGAGGTGCCCAGCGACCGGACGGTCTATGTCGTCTGCCGGGTGGGCGGCCGGTCGCTGCAGGTGGCGGCCTGGCTCAACCAGCTCGGGCACGAAGCGGTCAATGTCGGGGGCGGCATGCAGTCGTGGGAGTCCGCGGGGCGTGCGCTGGTCAGCGAGACGGGGGAACCGCCCTTCGTGGCCTGAGCCGAACGCCCTGCTATGGCGGTTTTGCCGCCTTTGGGGCATCATGGGGGCGCTAACTCCAGATCGTCGCGGGAGCTCGGGGTGCCGGGCTGAGAGGGCAGCTATTCGATCCGCTGCCGACCGCCTGAACCTGTCCGGGTAATGCCGGCGTAGGGAGAGTGCGATGTCGCACGTCGCCGACGAAGTTCCGCTGACCCTCGACGGGCAGCCCCCCAAGACCCTGGGCGTGCTCGATCAGGGCGCGCTCTGGGCCAACCTCGGTGTCAGCCTCCTCGGCTTCTCGGGAGCGCTGCTCCTGCTCAACCCGACCGGCGACGCGCCGCTCAGCCTGTCCGCCGCACTGGTGGCGACGGTGGTCGGTAGCCTGATCGGCACGGCCATGGTGGGTCTGTCCGCCATTCCCGGCACCCGCACGGGCCAGCCCGCCATGGTGCTGCTGCGCGGCCTGTTCGGGGCCAGGATCTCCTACGCGCCCACGGTGCTGAACATCGTGCAGATGCTCGGGTGGGGCGCTTTCGAGTTGTGGGTGATCGCCAAGGCCGCCACCGCGATCTTCGACGGGGTGGCGTACCCCGTGTGGGTGGTCCTGGCGGGCGTGCTGACCACCGCGCTCACGATCTGGCCGCTCGGTGCGATCCGCCTGCTGCGGCGGTACGTCACCGTCGGCGTGATCGTGTCGATGATCTGGTTCACCTGGTTCTTCCTGACCCAGGCGCCCGCGCCCGCCGGCGGGTCGTGGACCGGGTTCGCCCCGGCCGTCGACTACGTGATCGCGCTGTCGGTGTCCTGGGTGCCGCTGGCCGCCGACTTCGCCCGGCACTCCCGCTCCGGGCGCGCGGCGTTCACCGGGATCGTCGGCGGCTACACGGTGGCCCAGGTGGCCTGCCTCGGGCTCGGCGTCTACGCCGTGGCCATCGCCGGCGCCGCCGCCGTGAACGCCGACAACACGGCCGTGTTCACCCCGTTCGTGGCCGCTCCGCTCGGAGCACTGTTCTTCGGCATCCTGGTGCTGCGCGAAACCGATCAGTCGTTCGCGAACGTCTACTCCACCACCATGTCGCTGCAGAACCTGATGCCGCGCGTCGACCGGCGGGTCATCTCCACCGCCATCGGCGTGTTCACGGTCGTGATCGCCCTGGTCGTCGACGTCACCTCGTACGGCGCGTTCCTGGGCGTGATCGGGGCGGTGTTCGTGCCGATGTTCGCGGTGCTGGCCGTCGACTATTTCGGGTTCGGCCGCTCCGACCGCTGGAACACCGACGAGGACGCCCCCTCGCGCTGGTCGATGCTGGTGCCGTGGGCGCTCGGCTTCGCCGCCTACTGGCTGACCACCTCGACGCCCACCATCGCCGCGTGGGACGGGTTCTGGGCGTCGGCCCGCGACGCCATCGGCTTCACCCGGCAACCGTGGATGAACGGCGCACTCGGCGCGGCGGTGGTGGCGGCCCTCGTGACCGCGCTCATCGGCGTGTCGCAGCGGCGCGCTGTTCGACGTTGAGCAGGTGTTGCTTGGCGTTCGCGCCACCCGCGTAGTCGCCGGGGGCGCCGTCCTCGCGCACCACCCGGTGGCAGGGCACGATCACGCAGACGGGGTTGGAGGCCAGCGCGTTGCCGATCGCGCGCAGCGCGCGCGGCCTGCCGATGCTCTGGCCGATCTCCTCCAGCGTCGTGGTCGTGCCGTAGGGGACCGCCATGGTCTTCTGCAACACCGACCGGGCGAACGTGGTGGCCAGCGCCCAGTCGACCGGCGTGGCGAACGCGCGGAGCCGGCCGGAGAAATAGGCGTCCAGCTCTCTGCGCACCGGGTCGAGCCGCCGCGCGTCGGGCCCTATGAACGTGCCGACATGCCTGGTGACCTGTTCGAAGACGTCGTTTTCCGCCTCGAAGCTGCAGGCCGCGATGCCCTTGCCCGTCACGGCCAGCACCAGCCTGCCGACGGCGCCGTCGTAGGTGCCGAACGCGATGTCGGGCGGCGTCTCCCCGCGGTAGGTGCTGGAGGTCACCCGCAACAGGGCATCGAGATCACCGCTCGCCATTCGCCCTCACCCTCCACACCCACCGGGAATCGCCGTGACCGCAGCGTATCGGACGGATCGCCCGACGCACCTACCAAGCCACGTGCACTATGGAGGTGTGGGGGACGAATGGGCCGGTAGTGACGACGAGATCGCACGCGCGGTGCTCGCCGGTTCGCCCAACGCCGTCGTGGCGCTCGACCGTGACCAGAGCGTGCTGGTCTGGAACGAGGCCGCCGAGCGGTTGTTCGGGTGGCCGGCCGAGGACATGCTCGGGCGGCGGGCGCCGATCGTGCCCGGCGAGCTGACCGCCGAGCTCAATGCCGTGCTCGAGCGCGTACGCACGGGCGAGTCGGTGTCGCTGCGCACCAAACGCCTGCGCAAGGACGGCGTCCTCCTCGACCTCCGGGTGGACATCAGCGCCCTGCGCCTGGGCAACGCCGTGGCCGGATACGTCTGCGTGCACCATCCGGCGCGGGCCGACGAACTGGCCAGGCACCGCATGGCGCGCAGGGAACGCCTCGTGCGCAGGCTGACGGACGTCGTCGGCGACATCAACTCCGAGCTGGAGTTGTCGGCCGTGCTCGACCGGATCTCGGCCAGCCTCACGGAGCTCACCGGCGCGGACGCGGGCGGGTTCGTGCTGATCGAGGGCGACCGGCTGCGGCTGGTCAGCACCTACCAGCTGCCGGAGGCGATCAGGGGCACCACCACCGACCTGCGTACGAGCCTCGTGGACAAGCTGTTACGCACCGGCAAGACCGTCATGCTGGAGACGAACGGGCTCGAAGAACTGGTGTGGGCGCGGCTGGACGGCCTGCACACGATCACCCTGGGTCTGGCCGCCGTCGGCGGGCGCCCGTACGGAGCCCTTTACGCGCTTTTCGCCCGGCGCATCCCCGGGCATCTCGAACTGGAACTGCTGGAGCTGCTCGCCGGCCATGCAGGCATCGCCGTGGGCAACGCGGTCGCCTACCAGGAGGCGGTGCGGCAGCGGGCCCATGAGCGGGCCGTCTTCGACGCCAGCGCCGACGGCATCGCCGTGCTCGACGGGGCGGGCCGCGTGGTCCGCTGGAACCCGGCCGCCGCCGCTCTGACCGCGTTCTCGGCTGACGACGTCATCGGCGGGCCCCCGCCGTTCCCGCTGCCCAAGCCGGGGGAGAAGGTCACGTTCCAGTTGGAGACGGGCCGCTGGCTGGACGTGGTGAGCGCGCGGATCGAGGAGACCGGCGAGGTGGTCATCGACTTCCGTGACGTGACCGCGGCCAAGGAGCTCGAGGAGGCCAAGGACCTGTTCCTGGCGACGACCAGCCATGAGCTGCGCACGCCGATCACGATCGTGCGGGGGTTCGCCAGCACGCTGGACTCGCGCTGGGACAAGCTGAGCGACCCCGAGCGCCGTTCGGCCGTGCACACGATCGCCGAGCGGTCCAGGTCGCTCGGGCAGCTCATGGACCACCTGCTGCTGGGCTCCAGGGCGGGGGCGGACGAGCTCAAGGTCCGGATCGAGGAGTTCGACCTGGCCGAGCGGATCCGGGCCGCCACGCTCGGGCTGCCCGTGTTGTCGGACAAGCACCGGGTCGAGGTGACGCTCCCCGACGAGCTTCCGAACGTGCTGGGCGACGCGCTGGCCACGGACATCGTTCTGGGACAGCTGCTGGAGAACGCCTTCAAGTATTCGCCCAAGGGCGGGTTGATCGCCGTGGAGGCCTGGCCTGAGGCCGGCAACGTGGTTGTGGTCGTCGACGATGAGGGCGTCGGAATCGCCCCGCCTGACCGGGAGCGGATCTTTGAGCGCTTCGTCCAGGTGGACAGCGGCGACCGGAGAAGGTTTGGTGGAGTAGGGCTCGGACTTTACATCGTCCGCAGCCTCGCGAGGGCACAAGGGGGTGACGTGAGCGCCCATCCGAGACCAGGAGGTGGCACCCGCATGCGGCTCGTTCTGCCCTATCGGATCCGACACACCGATGCGGTAACGAGGCGGTCACAGTTGCGCTGATCTATCGTCCAATGTGTACAAGCTGTGATCGAGATGCGGTTTCTGGGGTCGAGTAACGGGGCATTTCGGTCGTACCGGGGAGTGTTCCCGCGGGGGGCACAGGGAACGGGGAGGTGGGTGTGTCAAGCGTGGTGCTGCTGCCGTACGCGCCGTCCAGCGTCGCCGTCGCCCGCCAGCGTCTGAGCACTGACCTGCAGGACAGTGGCGTCTTCTCCGCGGCGATCGACGACGCCGTGCTCGTGGTGAGCGAACTGCTGAGCAACGCGTTGCGGCACGCGCACCCGCTTCCTTCGGGCATGGTGCGGGTCGCCTGGCTGCGCAACGAGGACCACATCGAGGTGGCGGTGAGCGACGGAGGAGCGGCGACGGAGCCACGCGCCGGCCGCCCGACCCTGTCCTCGCTCGGGGGCCGGGGGCTCGGCATCGTCGAATATGTGGCGGAAAGCTGGGGCGTCCGGCACGAGGGCGACACCACGACCGTGTGGGCCATCCTGCCCGCTCCCCACGGCAACGGCTCGGTGAACGGGCAGGTGGCGACGCTCAGAGAGGCCGGCTAGCGAGCACGGCCCGCTCGCTCACGGCCCACGCCGTGGAGACGAGCAGATAGATCCCGGCCGCCAGCGGCAGCACGAGCGCGGCGAGCACGGAGCCGTACGGCAGCAGCGGCATGATCTTCTTCATCAGCTCCGGCTGCCCTTCGGCCACCTTGATCTGCCTCGCGGAGAGCCACGCCACCGCTGCGACCAGTGCGATGACCAAGAAGAAGACCAAAACCGGGGTGCTGACCAGACCGTAATTGGCGATCACGCCCGCCACCTGCTGCCCCAGCGGAGCCCCGAACAGGTCATGCCCGGCCAGCGCGGTCGGATGCGTGGCCACCCGGTACATCAGCCACATGAACGGAAGCTGCGCCAGCATCGGCATGATCCCGGCGAACGGCGAGCTGCCCTCCTTGGCGTAGAGGGCGGAGACCTCCTTGGCCAGCCGCTCGGGATTGCGCTGGTAGCGCTTCTGCAGCGCGCGCAGCCTGGGCGCCAGCCTCTCCTTGATCTTGGTGGTGCGGGCCTGGCGCACGTTGAGCGGCAGCAGCACAAGTCGTACGGCCAGCGTGAAGAGCACGATGCCGAGCGCGGCATGCCCCCCGGACATGGTGATGACGAACGTGACAAGAGAATCGATCATGAGCCCTGCTTCTTCGTGAGAGAGGAAGGGCTCACCCGGCCTACGCCTGAGGAGCCCCGCTTGGAAGGAAGCGGGGCATGCCTAGGGCGCGCGTGGACGCGGGCGTCCGGCCGCGTCGGGATCGCGCAGACGCTGGAACGCCGTGCGCCGCGCGTAGGTGAGCGGGAAGCGCCGCGGCTCGCCGCCGAAGGCGGGCAGCAACGTGGCCGCCCATGTGACCAGCAGCAGGACCGCCACCAGGGTGATCCCCGCCAGCCACGGGTCGAACAGGAGTTGCGTCACCGGCTCAGTGCGACCGGCTCAGTGCGACCGTGAGGACTTGCCCATCACCGTGACCACGACGAAGACGAGCAGAGCGACCACGCCGATGATCAAGGCGATCTTGAGCAGCCACAGCACCATCGGCAGGAGGAAGTTGAACAACACGAAGAGACCCAGCAAGGTCCCGAGAACGAGCATCACGACTCTACCCATGAGGCCACCGTACGTCCTCATGGCATGATCCGCGACGCTTACGAAGTAATGACGTCCATGCCGTCTTCGTGGAGCCGGGCCGTACCGTGAAGTGGTGAACACCCGCATCCTGGTCGTGGACGACGATCCGACCGTCTCCGAGGTCGTTGCCCGCTATCTGGAGCGCGATGGGCACGAGGTCGAATGCGTGGGCGACGGCGTGGAGGCGCTGCGCAGGGCGCTGGCGCGCCCGCCGGACCTGATGGTGCTCGACCTGATGTTGCCGAAGCTCGACGGGCTTCAGGTGTGCAGGAAGCTCAGGGAACGCTGGCCCGTACCAGTGATCATGCTGACCGCGCTCGGCGAGGAGATCGACCGGGTGGTCGGGCTCGAGACCGGGGCCGACGACTACGTGACCAAGCCGTTCAGCCCGCGCGAACTGGCGCTGCGCGTCCAGTCGGTGCTGCGCCGCGCCCGCGGCGCCTCCGTCACGGGCGGCACCGGCGTGCTCCGCGACGGGGACCTGGTGGTGGACGTGGGCGCCCACGAGGTGCACCTGGGGGGTGAGGAAGTGTTGCTGACGGCGCGGGAGTTCGACCTGCTGGCCCACCTCATGCGTAACCCCCGCCAGGCGTTCAGCCGATCCGCGCTGCTCACCCAGGTGTGGGGATGGTCGTTCGGCGACTCGTCCACCGTGACCGTGCACGTGAGGCGGCTGCGCGAGAAGATCGAGCCCGACCCCACCAGGCCGCGCAGGATCGTGACGGTGTGGGGGGTCGGCTACCGGTACGAACCCTTGGAAGACGGCTCCTGATGCCTCACACGACCGCCCTGACGCAGCCGGCGGTGGCCCTCGGCGAACTGGCCATGGTCGTCGCCGTGACCGCAGGGCTCGGGCTGCTGATCGCGTTCGCGGGCGTCGCGGTGATGTGGCGGCTGCGCACCCGGTCGATCGGCGTGATGCTGGCCGTGGTCGTGGTCGTCGCCGTGGCGGCCACGCTGGCGGGCGTCGTGGCGATCATCATGAAGATGATCATCGAGGGGGCGGTCAAGGACTTCGTGCTGAGCGTGGTGACCGTGGGCGGGCTCGTGGGGCTCGGGGTCGCGTTCGTGCTGGCCAAGCGGGTGGTCGGGGAGAGCAGGCGGCTGGTGGCCGCCGTACTCCATCCGCCGTTCGTGGCGCCCAAGGGGCTGCCCGCCGAGCTCCAGACGATCGCCAACACCCTGGAGGAGGCGTACGCGCGCGAGCGGGCGCTCGAAGGGGCGCGGCGGGAGCTGGTGGCCTGGGTGAGCCACGACCTTCGCACGCCGCTGGCCGGGATGCGGGCCATGGCCGAGGCGCTGGAGGACGGCGTGGTCTCCGACCCCGGGACGGTCGCGCGCTACCACGGGCAGATCAAGCAGGAGGTGGAGCGGCTCTCCGCGATGGTGGACGACCTGTTCGAGCTGTCCCGCATCCACGCGGGCGCCCTGCGGCTGTCGCGGGCCAGGGTCGGGCTGGCTGACCTCGTCGCCGACACCCTGGCAGGGGCCGAGCCGCTGGCCCGCGCCAAGGGTGTGGTGCTCACGGCCGAGGCGGCGGACGTCGTGCCCGTGGAGGCCGACGCGGGGGCGCTGGGGCGGGCCCTGGGCAACCTGGTGGTCAACGCCATCCGGCACACGCCGTCTGACCAGGCCGTGGTGCTGCGGGCCCGCGTGGACGACACGGGCATGGCATGCCTGTCGGTGACCGACTGCTGCGGGGGGATCCCCGAGGAGGATCTGCCCCGGCTGTTCGAGGTGGCCTTCCGAGGGGAGGCCGCACGCACTCCTACGGCCGATGGTGGGGCGGGGCTCGGGCTGGCCATCGCGCAGGGGATCGTGGAGGCGCACGACGGGAGGATCGAGGTGGTCAACGACGGGCCGGGGTGCCGGTTCGAGATCCGGCTGCCCCTGGTCGCCGGCTGATCCCTCGGGTGCTCAGGCGCTTTCCGGAAGGTCGACGTCGGAGCGGGGCAGGCCAAACGACTCCGACATTGCCCGAAATGTCGGACAGGGCCAGCGCCACATGCAACTCCTGCACCGCAGGATCGGATGGGCCGTGTCACTCGTGATGCCCCCCGCGTCCCTTGGCTGGTGGAGGTCGAGCAGCCTGAGCCCGAGCTCGGAGAACCTGAGCAGGTCGGCACGCGCGCCGGCGAGGAAGTCGAGGTCCTCGACCGCGAGCCGGGTGCGGATGGGGACATAGCCTTCGTGGTTCACCAGGCCGCGGAGGCGTCCTGCTTCGTCATCCCATGAGGTGGCCTTCTCTGTGCGGATGAGGATGGTCTCCAGCCGTTCGCGGAGCCCCTGACGCTGAGGATCTTCAGGATTGTCTGCGTTCATCGATCCGGGGGCCCGCCAGACGTGCCCCAGCCCCTCCTTCGCCATGACGCGGTTGCCAGTTCCGATGTCACGTTGTCAAGCTTCGCGTACTCTCCGTTTCCATGGAGCCCAAACGGAGGACAAAAACCTGTGGTTGCCCTATCGGCGTGACAACGTGACCGGAAGCCTCCGCGCCGCTAGCCTGCCCATGTGGAGCTCAAGGTCTCGACTCGATCACAGGCCGGGTGCGCGCTCGTCGCCATTACCGGAGAAATCGACCTGTACACGGCGCCCCACCTGCAGTCCGAGTTCACTCGGCTCCTGCAGGAAGGGCCTAGCCGGGTGGTCATCGACATGTCCGCCGTGGATTTCTGCGACTCCACGGGGATGAACGTGCTGCTCTCGGCGCTCAAGCGCATGAAAGAGCAGGGCGGGGCGCTCGACGTGGCCGCACCGCGTCCAGCCGTACGCAAGATCCTGCAGGTCACGGGGCTCGACTCGGTGTTCACCGTGTACGACGAGGTGCCGCAGGAGTTTCTCATAGCCGAGGGATCATGACGGAAGCCCCGCGTGCGGAGGTGACGCCCGATGGGCGGTGACACGGCGGCCGTCATCCCGGCCGCCAACGAGGCCGACCGCATCGCGGCCACCGTCAGGGCGGCGGCGGCGCTGCCCGGCGTCGACCTCGTCGTGGTGGTCGACGACGGCTCGTCCGACCAGACCGGCCGGGTCGCCCGCGCGGCCGGCGCCCGGGTGGTGCGCCACAGCCGCAACAAGGGCAAGGCCGCCGCGATGGAGACGGGTGCGGAGTCCGTACGCCTCCTCGACGAGGACGCCGCTCCCCGCCATCTCCTCTTCCTCGACGCCGATCTGGGCGACACGGCCCAGGCCGCCGCCCCGCTCATCGAGCCCGTACGCGCGGGCGAGGCCGACATGACCATCGCCGTGTTCACCACGCGGGTGCGGCTCGGCGGCCACGGCTTAGTCGTCCGCCTGTCGAAAGAGGGCATCCGCCGGGCCACCGGCTTCGAGCCCGCCCAGCCGCTCAACGGCCAGCGCTGCCTCACCCGAGCCGCTTTCGAGGCGGCCAGGCCGCTGGCACACGGGTTCGGCGTGGAGACGGCGCTGACGATCGACCTGTTGCGCAAGGGGTTCCGGGTCACCGAGGTCGAGGTCGACATGGCACACCGCGCCACCGGCACCGACTGGCGGGCGCAGCTCCACCGGGCCGTGCAGTTGCGCGACGTGGCGCGCGCGCTGGCCACGCGGGAGCCACTTGTCGCGCAAAATCTGGACAAACTTCGCTTCAAGCGCTGACCATCTGCGCTCCGCGACAACGTTCTCACCTTATGTGCGGGAGAACGTCCGGCTCCGGAGCGTGAGGACGGTCGGCTCAGAGGCGTGACGATGTCCGGTTCTGGGGCGTGACGACGTCCGGAGCCACCTTGCGAGTGTGCTGGAATCTTCCGGTGACTTCGCAATCGTGGCGCGACAAGGCACGAGGCCGGCTCGCGTGGGCGGCCACGGCGGCGATCAGCGCGTCGATCCTGCTGACGCTCACCATCGGCCTGCTCGGTCCTTCGCCGATGGTCCCCGCACTGACCGGCCCTGCCTGGCAACCGCCCTACTCCTTCGACGTCCGCCCCGACCCCCATCTCATGATCGCCATGGCCGCCGCCGCGCTCGTCCTCGGCGGCCTCGGCCTCCTGCTCGCTCTGTCCCTCACCCGCAATCTCCGGGTCCACCCTGGTCTCGCGCGCTCGGCGGTCATGATCGGCTGCCTGGCGGCGGGCGTGCTCGCGTTCCTGCCTCCCTCAGGTTCCGGTGACCACCTCAACTACGCCGTCTACGGCCGCATGGTGACGCTGGGCGTCGACCCCTACACCCACGGCGCGGTGGATCTTCCCGGCGACCCCATCGCCGGTGCGGTCGAGGAGCCGTGGCGGGAGGAGCCGAGCGTTTACGGCCCGGTGGCGACGGCCCTGCAGGCGGCGGCGAGCTGGGTGGGCGGCGACTCGCTCCGGCTGACGATATTCGTGCTGGCTCTGTTCAACGCCGCCGCGTTCATCGTGACGGGCCTGCTCATCGACCGATTCGCCAGTGACGACCCGGCAAGGCGCCTGCGCGCCGCGCTGTTGTGGACGGCCAACCCGCTCCTGCTCTACCAGCTGGTGGCGGGCATGCACGTCGACACCCTCGCCATCGCCTGCATGGTCGCGGCCCTGCTGTCCAGGGCTCGCCCCGCAGCTTCGGGTGTCCTGCTCGGTCTCGGCGTGGCGATCAAAATCAACGCCGGTCTCGTCGCTCTGGGCCCGGCCTGGGAGTTGCGACGGCGCCCTGCCCGTCTGGCGCTCATGGCCGGGTGTGCCCTCGCCGTGGTGGTCGCCGGTTACGCGATCGTCGGCACGGCGGCGATCGAGCCGATGACCCGCACCAGCAAGGCGATCTCGCACGCTTCGTTCTGGAAGCTCGTCCAGGGCTGGCTGCAGTCCGTCGTGGGCACCGGCAGCGCCTACCGAGGAGAGATCCAGGTGGGCTCCCTCCTGGTGCTCGCACTCGTCGCCTGGTCCCTGTTCCGCCTCGCATCCGGCGCGGCAGCCGGTCGGGCGGGAACCCAGGCCGGACCGGACCTGGGTTCCCGTATCGGGTGGGCGCGGGGTGGTGTGCCGGATGGGGGAGGTCTGGAGGCTCCCGCCGTGGCGACGGTGTTGGTGGTGGCGTACGTGTTCGCGACCCCCTACATCCTGCCGTGGTACGACGGGCTGGCGCTTGGGCTGCTGGCGCTCGTGGGGGCGTCGGCGCTCGACGGGTTCGTGGTCGCGCACCTGCTGGTCCTGTCGCTGGCCTACCTGCCCGCCCGGGTGGAGAGCCAGCCACAGGACCTCGAATGGCTCAGGACGGTGCTCAGGCCTCAGCTCGCCTGGGCGCTGCTGGCCCTGACCGTGGCGCTGCTGGTGTGGGCGTGGCGAGCTGCAGGGCGCGCACGCACGCCGCCAGCGTCAGCGGCACGGCGACCGTCAACGCCATAGCGGGGATGGCGATGCCCGAGTCGTTCATGAGGAAGGCGACGAACGCGCACGTGAGCGTACCGAAAAGGCCCGCCCTGAGCACCGGGGCCAGCGCGTAGACCTGGCCCAGCGCGGAGGCCCCCCAGCGTGACGGCCGGGCGAGCACCAGGAAGAGGAAGGCCAGCGCGACCACGGAGAGGAGGGTCAGCGACCAGTTGCCGATGGTCACGCCGACCATGGCGCTGAGCTTGCGCCCGACCACCGTCCACGCCTGGCCGTCGATGATCTGCTGCACGAAGGTGCCCAGGTGGGTGCGTTGGGCCTCGGGCCGCAGCCAGTCGAACACGGACAACGTCCCCACGAGCAGCGCTCCCCCAAGGCCGACGAGCGCCAGTTTCAGCAGTGACACGCGCTTGCCCGACAGGAGGATGAGGAAGACGGCCAGACCGATCACGAAGGCCGGCACGCCGCCGAAGTCGGCCCCCCACGACGGCCATCCGTCCGCGAAGACCGCCAGGCCTCCATAGACCGAGCACACCGCGACGATCACGACCCTGGACACTCCCTTGCCGAGCAGCCACTGGGCCACCCCGGCGAGGCCCAGCACGGTGCCGGTGGCGTAGACGGCGAAGGCGATGTTGCTGAAGCCGTAGAACCGTCCTCCGGTGACGGGCTCGTAACCGGTCACGGCGTTCACCTGGAGCTTGGAGCCGGTCATGACGTCGAGGAGGAGCGCGAGCGAGGTGACGGCGGCGACCACGGTGAGGGGGCCGAGCACGTGCGAGCGCCACGGCCCCGCGAACGCCGCCGCGGTGATCAGCGCGGCGATGGCGACGATCGTCACGATCACCGACACCATCGGAACCGGCAGCGTCCACCAGGGCACCAGCTGGGCCAGGAAGGTCGACACGGGAACGGCGCCGCTGACGACCGCGACCGCCTGGACGGCGACGAGCAGCCTGGACGCGCTCGCCAGGCCCACGGCTGAGCCGTCCGGCGGCGTGCGGGGCCGGCCGTTTCCCGAGTGGTTGGTGTCGTCCTGGCCGTTCTTGGAGCGGCGGCGGAGCGCCAGGGCCGCGAGGGCGTAGAAGAGGAGTTGCACCGTCACCAGGACGGTGAAGAAGGGGCCGCGTACGTCGCGGAGCACCTGGCTGGCCAGGTCGGCGTCGGCCAGGTCCGTCACCGCGCCGGCCGGGTCGGGTGGAGCGGCGTCGCCGGACCGCCACGGACGGCCGACGACCTCGCGGGGCGCCGGCAGGCCGAGGAGTTGGACGGTGGTGGCGGTGAGGTCGGTGATCGTGACCAGGGAGTCCTGGCGGGTGGAGGTGGCCGTGAGGCGGCCGTGCGGGAACGGCGGGCCGCCCGGAGCCGACGGGCCGGCGGCGATGGCCACGTGGAGGTGGGCGTTGGGCGTCACGTCGGAGATGCCGGCCAGCAGGACGGAGGTGCCGGTGGGCAGCTTGCCGAGCAGGGCGCCGATCTGCCGGTCGGCCTGGGCCACCGCCGTTTTCCTGGCCTCGGCGGGCATCGGGGCGGGGACTCCGTACTCGTCCAGGGGGCGGGCGGCCCAGGCGGTCGCCAGGTCTGCGGCCTCGAAGACGACGAGGTCGTAGGGGGTCAGGTCGGTGACGGAGCCCGGGCCGGCGGCGTAGGCGGCGACGTTTCCCGAGGTGTCGGCCGCGGCGAGCGCGGCTCCAGGGCCGATCGCGGCAACCTTCCCTCCACCGTCCGTCACCACCCGGCCCAGGGTGCCCAGCCGGGCGTCGAAGCCGGTCTCGCCCTGGTGGGCGCTCAGCGCCTCCCATCCTGGAATCGTGGCGCCTTGACCTGACCGCCGGGGCTCGGGGGCCGGGTGACAGCCCTTGTCCGGCGTACCCGCCCGTTGGCCTGCTGAGACGGTCAGCCAGCCCGCTGCGGGGCAGGTGATGGCCCGGTCGGGGGGCGGCACCGTACGGGTGGAGAGCGAGGCGGAGGAGCCCCGGCCGACGAGGTCCCACAGGTGGGGGGTTCGTGACCGGTCGAGGTCGCTCCACTCCAGGCCGGGCACGCCGACCAGGGCCACGCGCCCCCTGACCGCCTGCTCCTGCGCCGTCTCCGCGCGGGCCGCCGCGGGGACGATGGCCGCGGCCAGGGCGATGCCCAGCAGCAACGTCATCACGCGGTGGAGGAGACGGCCTGATCGCACACGCCGCCGGCCGCGCGACTCGTGCCCGCCGTCGTACGGGTCCGGCCTGGCGTCGTGGGGCATGTGCGGAAACTCCAGCGTCTTCGGGAAGGATGTGCGTTCGATCGTAGATGCTGAGCGCAGACGGGCTCTGGTCACGGTAACGTCACTCGCTCCCGCACAGTGACCACTCGCGAGGAGGCGGCGGCCACGTTGGACAGACGCCGGCAGACCCACTCCACCGTGCCTCCTCAGCGGCGAACCCCGGAGCCCGCGTCGGGGACCGAGTGGGGCTGCTCGACGCCGGCGCGCTGGGCTCCGGCCGCGGGCAAGCCGGCGGCAGGCATGGCGTGCCGGCACGGTACGCTGCTCGGTCATGAGGTCCGTGAGTACGTGCCGCCGCAAGGCGGCAGGGCCTGTGCCAAGTGTGCCGCGAGCGACACTCCGCTGACCCTTGGCCACCTCCAGCCCCGATCCCGGAGCGCCTCCGACCGGCCCGGCACCCTCCGGCGAGCCGACGGCCACGCCTGTGCGATCACCAAGGAAGACCACCCGTGCACACCCTGACGCCGGTACACCCGCCGGAGACCCGCCTGCCCCGCGACGCGGAAGAAACGATGGAGAAGGTCCGATGACCGGGGGCGAGGTGCGGGCTGGACGGCGGCAGTGGTGGGCGTGGGCGGTCGTGGTGCTCGTCGTCGCGGCGGCCGTGACCCCGCTGGTGCACACGTGGCTCACCAATCCGGACGATCAACGCCTGGTCGATCTTGATGTCTATCGCACCGGGGGGCAGATGCTCCTCGACGGGCGGCCGGTGTACCGCTACTTCACCCCCGCGCCGCAGTTGTTGCCGTTCACCTACCCGCCCGTCGCGGCGATGCTGGCCGTCGGGCTGGCCGGGATGTCCTGGGGCGTCGCGCAGTGGGTGTGGACGGCCGGGATCTTCGTGGCGCTGGCCGTGACCGTGGGCTTCGCGTTCAGGGAGGCCCTGGGCACGTGGCGGAAGTACGCTCCGTGGGCGTTCGCCCTGTTCATGGTGGCCTGCACGTACCTGATGCCCATCAGAGACCAGGTGCGGTTCGGGCAGGTCGACATCCTGCTGGTCGCCCTGTGCCTGGCGGACTGCGTGGCCAGGAGGCCGTGGTGGCCGCGGGGGTTCCTGATCGGACTGGCCACGGCGGTGAAGCTGACGCCCGGCGTCTTCCTGATCTACCTGCTGGTCACCAGGCAGTGGCGGACGTTCTTCATGGCGGCGTTCGCGGCGGCGGTGCTCACGCTGCTGCCGTTCGCGGTGATCCCGCAGGACGCGGCCGAGTTCTGGTTCTCGGCGCTGCTCGATCCCGAACGCCTCGGTGCGAACGCGGCCACCACCAACCAGTCGATCCGCGGCATGCTGATCCGGCTCTACCTGCCCGACCTGCTGACGTCCGCGATCTGGGCGGCGGTCGTGGCCGCGGTCGGGTGGTACGGGTTCCGCGGCGCGCGGGACGCGTACCAGGCCGGAGACTCCATCACCGCGGTCGCGCTCGTCGGGCTGATGGCCGTGCTGCTCTCGCCGGTCGCCTGGATCCACCACCTGGCCTACGTGGTCGTGGTGCTCGGCGCGATCGTCGGCGACGGCCGCGATCCGGTCAGGCTGCGGGTCGCGGCGGGTGTGTGGCTGTACTACGTGGTGCCCGTCCCGTGGTGGGGCGTCTCGCTGAAGGCGGCCGACATCCCGGGCGTCAGCCTGGTGCTCGGGAAGATCGTCCAGAACGGGTTCGGGCTGGGAGCGCTGGCCCTCGTGTGGTTGCTGGCGTCCTGGGTGCCGAAACGCCGGATGCTCGCTTGACCCAGCCGTTACCCTCGGTGTCGTGCTCATTACCGCATGGGTCTTCGTGGGCGTTCTGGCCGGGGTCAGCGGCGTGCTCATCGGCTGTCTGGCGCTCCGCCGGGCCCAGGCCACGGTGGAGGACTATCAGCGGATGCTCACCCGGCGGACGCACGAGGGCGGGTGCGATCTCAAGGCCATCAGAGACGTGGCCGTCTGCCGGTACGACGCCCTCGCGGAGATGACCGGGCGCTTGTCGTTCTCGGTGGCGATGATCAACGGACTGGGCGACGGGATCGTGCTGACCTCGATCAACGGGCGCAGCGAGACGCGTACGTACGTGCGGTCGGTGGTGGGAGGAAAGGGCGAGCAACAGTTGTCACCCGAAGAGGAGGAGGCCGTCCGCGCGGCCCGCCTGGGGCTGGGGCCGCTGATCACGGCGCGGGCTTCGTGGCACCCGTAGGCGGCGGTTCGGTCACGGCGTTGTCACACGCCCGGCCGAACGGTCACCATGCGCTGCCCACCTGCGGATACTCTGGACTCATGCCCCGACTCGCCTATCTCGGACCCGAAGGCACCTTCACCGAAGAGGCCCTGCGGCTCCTCGACCCGGCCGCCGAGCGCCTGCCCTGCGCCAACGTGAGCGCCGCGCTCAACGCCGCCCGCACGGGCGATGCCGACGGCGCCGTCGTGCCGCTGGAAAACTCCATCGAGGGCGCCATCACCACGACGCTCGACGAGTTCGCCTGGGGCGAGCCGCTGCTGATCACGGCCGAGCTGCTGCTGCCCGTGCAGTTCTCGCTGCTGGCCCGGCCCGACACCGAGATCGCCCACGTCAAGCGGGTCTACACGCATCCAGCGGCCATCACCCAGTGCCGCGCCTTCATCTCCCGCGAGCTGCCCGACGCCGTCGTCGTGGCCGCCCCTTCGACGGCGGCCGCGGCCCAGGAGGTGTCGCTGCCCGGCTCTCCCTACGACGCGGCGATCGCCGCTCGCATCGCCGGCGAGCACTACGGGCTGGTCGAGCTGGCCTCCGACATCGGTGACAGGTCCGACACGGTGACCAGGTTCGTCCGGGTCGGCCGCCCTCAGCCGCTGCCCGCGCCGACCGGTTCCGACCGCACCACGCTGGTGGTCTTCCTCGCCGACGACCACCCGGGCGCGCTGCTGGAGATGCTGACGGAGTTCTCCGTACGCGGGGTCAACCTGACGCGCATCGAGTCGCGGCCTACCGGCGACGGCATCGGCCGCTACTTCTTCCACTTCGACTTCGAGGGGCACATCGCCGACGCCCGTGTCGGCGAGGCGATCGCGGGGCTGCACCGCGTCTGCGGGGAGGTGCGGTTCCTGGGGAGCTATCCGCGGGCCGACGGGGTGACGACGCAGATCAGGCGCGGCACGTCCGACGACGCGTTCGGCGAGGCGGCCGAGTGGCTGGCGCGGGTCCGCGCCGGCCAGGTCTGAGTTCCCCGACGCGCGACGGCTCATGACGCGGGGTGGCGGCGGGGGTCCGAGCCCGGCGACGCCGGTCGACGGTGAGGTGACGCGGGGTGGCGGCGACTCGGCGTAAATGGAGGGGCCGGCCGCCGCCCGGCGCCGGTAGCCTTTCCTTGTGATTGACCTGCGTACCCTTCGTGAGGATCCCGACCGGCTACGGGCGTCGCAGCGTGCCCGCGGTGAGGACGACTCCGTCGTCGACACGCTGCTCGACCTGGACGAACGCCGGCGTTCCGCGCTGACCGCGTTCGAGTCCATGCGCGCCGAGCAGAAGAGCATGGGCAAGTCGGTCTCCAAGGCGCAGGGCGAGGAGAAAGCCGCTCTGCTCCAGCGGGCCAAAGACCTCGCGAGCCAGGTCAAGGCCGCCGAGGCCGAGGCGGAGAAGCTGGGGGCCGAGCTCGACGAGGTGCTCCAGACGGTGCCCAACATCGTCGATGAGAGCGCGCCGGAGGGCGGCGAGGACGACTACGTCGTGCTGGAGACCCACGGCGAGCCGCGCGCGTTCGACTTCACCCCCAAAGACCACCTGGAGCTGGGCGAGGCGCTCGGGGCCATCGACATGGAGCGGGGCGCCAAGGTGTCCGGCTCGCGGTTCTTCTTCCTCAAGGGCGTCGGCGCCCGGCTGCAGCTCGGCCTGCTCAACATGGCCATGCAGCAGGCGATCGAGGCCGGGTTCACGCCGATGATCACTCCGGTGCTGGTCAAGCCGGAGACCATGCAGGGCACCGGCTTCCACGTGGCCCACGACAAGGAGATCTACCGCCTCCCTGAGGACGACCTCTATCTGGTCGGCACCTCCGAGGTGTCGCTGGCCGGCTACCACGCGCAGGAGATCCTCGCGGCCGACGACCTGCCGCTGCGCTACGCGGGCTGGTCGTCGTGCTTCCGCCGCGAGGCGGGCTCCTACGGCAAGGACACCAGGGGCATCATCCGGGTCCACCAGTTCGACAAGGTCGAGATGTTCTCCTACGTGCGCCCCGAGGACGCCCAGGAGGAGCACCGGCGGCTGCTCGCCTGGGAGAAGGAGATGATGGCCAAGATCGAGGTCCCCTACCGCATCATCGACACGGCGGCGGGCGACCTCGGCATGTCGGCGGCCCGCAAGTTCGACTGCGAGGCGTGGATCCCGACCCAGGGCCGCTACCGCGAGCTGACCTCGACCTCCAACTGCACCGAGTTCCAGGCGCGCAGGCTCGCCGTCCGCTATCGCGACAAGGACGGCAAGCCCCAGCACCTGGCCACGCTCAACGGCACGCTCGCCACGACCCGCTGGATCGTCGCGATCCTGGAGAACCACCAGCAGGCCGACGGCTCCGTGGTGGTCCCGCAGGCGCTGCGCCCCTACGTCGGCCTCGACGTGCTGGAGCCGCCCAAATAGCGACCGCCGTCAGCGCCCGAACCCGAAGAGTCCTCCGACCCGCCCGGCGATCCGGTCGAACTGGTAGTAGAGCGCCGGCGGGACGAGCGGCTGCAGCACCGAGTGCCGCTGGCCCAGCAGCGTGATCACCTGCATGGGCGAGCGGTCGATGTAGCGCGGGAGGTTCTCGAACCATCGGGCGCTGTAGCGGGCGGCCCGCTGCGGCGACCGGAGCTTCGACTTCGACTCGCGTTCGTAGGCGATAAGGGCCGTTTCGCGATCTTTCTCCTGGTAGAGCGCTTTGGCCAGGACGGAGGCGTCCGCCAGGGCCAGGGCGGTGCCCGCGCCGATGGAATAGTGCGTGGTGTGCGCGGCGTCCCCCACCAGCACGACGTTGCCGTGGTGCCACGTGCGGTTGGTCAGCGTACGGAAGTGCAGCCAGTGCGCGCTGCCGTCGGCCTGGGCCCGCCCGATCAGCGGGTGCCCGTCGAGGATGTCGGCGAAGAGCTTCTCCAGGATGGCCAGGCTGTCGGCTTCCTTCCCCTGGTCGAGCCCGAGCCCCCGCCAGGTCTCGGGGGTGCACTCGATGACGCAGGTGCTGTGCTCCTGGCTGTACTTGTAGCCGTAACACCAGATCCAGCCGTGCTCGGTCTCCACGAAGGCGAAGACGAACGCGTCGAAGACCTTGGTGGTGCCGAGCCAGACGTAGATGTTCTGGCCGGTGAGAAACTCGGGGCCGAAGTGCTCGGCGTGGCGCTCGCGCAGCACGCTGTTGACGCCGTCGCCCGCCACGACGAGGTCGGCGTCGCCGAACTCGTCCTCGTCGGTGATCTCGCGCTCCCACTCGATGCGTACGCCGAGCGACTCGGCGCGTTCCGCGAGGATGCCCAGCAACCGGCGCCGGCTGATCCCGTAGCCGGCCTCCCCTTGCTCGACCGTCACCGTGGCGCGGTCGCGGATGTCCGCGACCCAGGAGTCCCACCGGACCGAGCTCTCGCTGATGGCCCGCGCGGAGTCGGCGTCGGCCCGGTGGAGATCGTTGAACAGTTCGTCCCAGTAGGTCACGCCCCAGCCGTACGTCGAGCCGGCCGGGTTCCGTTCGTAGATGGTGATGTCGTGGGACGGATCCACACGTTTCATCAGGATCGAGAAGTACAGGTTGGCGGGTCCACCGCCGACGCAGGCGACTTTCACCGGAGCCCCCATTGTGACGCAAAGTAATCAATCTGTATCACAGAGTAGCAGAGAAGTGGAGTCGCCCACGCGACGCGGCCCGCCCGGGGGGTCAAGGGCCGGAACGGCTCGCGTCGTTCCTGATGAGGGCGGCGCCCGCCACCAGCACGAGAGCGGTGAGCACCGCGGCGATCACGACGGCGACCTCGTACGCGTCGGGCGCGCCGCCGGCCCAGCCGTGGAAGGGCAGGTAGACGGCCGCGTAGACGAGCGGCGCGCCCACGACGCCGACCGCGGCCGTCACGGGACGCGCCCGGCCCGCGAACGCCAGCACGAGGCACGCCAGGGTGCCGAGCGTTCCCGCGCCCACGCCGAGCACGACCACGCCGGACGCGTCATGAGCCAGAAGAGCGGCCTCGGCGACCATGGCGAAGAAGCCCAGGCAGGCGAATGTGGCGAACCCGGTGTACACACGGTGGAACTGGCGCATCCCCGCACCGACGCCGCCGAACAGCATGCAGGCGGCCAGGAAGAGCGCCACGCTCCGCTCCAGGCTCACGTCCACGGTCGCGCCCTCCTCCGCGGCCGAGCCGGGCCAGCCCACCCGCCGCCACGTCCCCTCGACGTCGCGGACCAGGATGCCGTCCAGCCCGTTCGCGACGACCACGACGTGCCCGCCGGGCCGGGGCACCGCGGCGAGGCCCATCGAGTGGTGATCGTGGCGGCCGGAGTAGGTCCTGCGCAGCCGCTCGCGGTCGTCGTCGGACGTGGGCCACGACGGCCGCCACGTCTTGCCGCCGTCGTCGGACTGCTGCACGGCCATCAGGATCGGCATCACCCGGTAGCACCGGGTCGCCTGCATGGGCACGCACGCGGCGCTCTGCAGGCCGCTGGGCTCGTCCGCCGCCACCCGGTTGATCTCCGACCAGGTGGCTCCGCCGTCGCGGGAGACCTGGTCCTGGCCGCTCGAGACGTGTACGACGATCCGGTCGCCGTCCACCTCGACGGACTCCGCGGCGGGCATGTGGACGGCCGACGTGGCGGCCACCGCCAGCACGGTCAGCGGCATCGCCGCGATGATCCGCCACTTAGGGGAGCGCGTACGGAGGCTGCGCCCGCGTACCCACCAGGCCAGGGCGAGCGCCGGAAGGGCCAGGAGGTCCGTGGGATCGGCCAGGACGCGCGACGGGCCCGCCACGAGGGTCCAGACTTGGGAGGCGACCTCAGCGCCCGTCTCCGTCGATTTCGCGAGCGTGAACAGCGCCCCGGTGAGCACGGTGGCTGCCAGATCGGCCCGCCGCCAGAAGAGCAGCGCCAGCAGGGCGGGCGCCACCAGGAGCCCTGCCACGTCGCTGACCTTGCCCGTGACGAACCCGGGCCAGGCCTGCTTGAGCAAGTGGTCGTTGACCAGTAGCACGAAGACCCCGGCGACGGTCACGGGGTGACATGACCACGCATACCTCATATAGAGGTCGATGTATCAGAGGGTCCGGCGGTTCAACGGTTGTGTGAGTCGAGTCACAGCCGTGACCAAGCCGACACATGCGAAGACCGGAGCCCGCTGGAGTGCGGACCCCGGTCTCTGTCGCTGCTACAGGTCAGATGGCTCGGACCTGCGAGGCCTGCGGCCCCTTCTGGCCCTGCGTGATCTCGAACTCGACCCGCTGGCCGTCTTCGAGGCTGCGGTAGCCGTTGCCGACGATCTCGGAGAAGTGCACGAACACGTCCGGCGCACCGCCGTCCGGGGCGATGAAGCCGAAGCCCTTCTCAGCGTTGAACCACTTGACGGTTCCCTGAGCCATAAAAGCTCTCCCTCAGGATGTGAATCTATGGGACCCACACCTCGTGGATCCCGGTGTGTCGTACAGCAAGCACCCGGGGTGGCTCAGACAAAGTCATGCTGGTTTTCACTACGGGATCAGCTAATACAACGCCATCACATCTAACACCATTCTGGAGCGTTGGTGTTCCCGTCCCTAGGAAGATTTCTGTCAGGCGGCATCACCAGGCAAACTGGAACCTGTTATGCAGAGCCTTCCCACGCCCCGTCTAGTGGCCACCGACCTCGACGGCACCGCGTTGCGCACCGACGGAACCGTGTCTCCCCGCACGGCCGCGGCCTTCGCCAAAGTCGAGGAATCGGGGGCTGCGCTGGTGTTCGTGACGGGGCGGCCACCTCGCTGGATGGGCGGGGTCGCGGGTGCGGTGCGTCACCACGGGCTCGCCATCTGTGCGAACGGAGCGCTGATCTACGATCTCCATACCGAACGGATAGTGGAATCTCACCTGATCACGGTCGACGTACTCGAGGAAGTCGTGGCTCAGCTAAGAGCGAACGTGTCCGATCTCGCGTTTTCGGTCGAGTATGAAGCCGGTTTTGCGCACGAGTCGGATTTCCTCCTCAGCGCCCTTGACAAGGCCAAGGGGACCGCCCGCGTCGACTCCCTTACCGCGCGTCCGTGCGCCAAGCTGCTGGCCCTGCACCCGGGCATGGGCGCGGACGAACTCCAGGCCACCGTGCACGAGCTGGTGGGGCATCTGGTGACCGCCACCCACTCCAGCCGCAGAGGCCTGATCGAGATGAGCGCCCAAGGCGTCACGAAGGCCAGCGCCCTGGCGGCGCTGGCCGCACAGAACGAGATCAAACCCGCACAGGCCGTGGCGTTCGGCGACATGCCGAACGACCTGCCCATGCTGAGCTGGGCAGGCACGTCGTACGCCGTCGCGAACGCGCATCCCGCCGTGCTGGCGGCGGTCGATCACGTGACCGCGGCCAACGACGACGACGGCGTCGCGCAGGTGATCGAGAAGCTCTACAGGTAGGGGCCGGAACCACCGGGCGGCCGCGGCTGCGGCTCCTCACCGTGCGGCACGCCGGGCAGCGCCCTGCGCATCTGCTCAAGCTGGGCACGGGCGGCCATCTGCTGCGCGAAGAGCGTGGTCTGGATGCCGTGGAACAACCCTTCGAGCCAGCCGACCAGCTGGGCGTGCGCGATGCGCAACTCTGCCTCGCTCGGCGGGGTGCCGGTCTCGTCGGTGAACGGGAGCGACAGGCGCTCCAGCTCGTCGACCAGCTCCGGCGCCAGGCCGTCCTCGAGCTCCTTGATGGACGACTCGTGGATCTCCTTCAACCGCTTACGGCTGGCCTCGTCGAGGGGGGCCGCGCGGACCTCCTCGAGAAGCTGCCTGATCATGCTGCCGATGCGCATCACCTTCGCGGGCTGCTCGACCAGGTTGGTGACCGACCGATCGTCCTCGCCGCTATCGCCCTGACCTTGGAAGTCGGGGCCCACCACCACGATGTGGGGGGTGTTGTTGTCCTCAGCATTCATAACTCTCACCGTACTAGCAGGATCTTGCCGACGTGCTCCCCGGAATCCAACATTCGGTGAGCCTCGGCGGCGTCCGCCATGGGCACCTCCGCGTGGACCACGGGACGCACCGCACCGGCCCCGACCAGGGGCCAGACGTTGTCGACGACGCTGCGCACGATCGTGCCCTTCTCCTCCACGGGACGCGAGCGCAGCCCCGTCGCGTGCACGGCCGCGCGCTTGGCGAGCAGGGCGCCCAGGTCGAGTTCGGCCTTGCGGCCACCCTGGAGCCCGATGATCACCAGCCGGCCGCCGGTGCGCAGCGCCTTGACGTTGCCCGCGAGGTATTTCGCGCCCATGATGTCGAGGATGACGTCGGCGCGTACTTTGTCCGCGAAGTCCTCCTCGCGATAGTTGATCACCTCGTCGGCGCCGAGCTCCTTGACCCGCTCGGCCTTCTCCGCCGAGCCGACGGTCGCGACCACGTGGGAGCCGAGCGCCTTGGCCAACTGCACCGCGAACGTGCCGATCCCGCTCGCGCCGCCGTGCACGAGCAGCGTCTCGCCCCTGCGCAGCCGCCCGATCATGAACACGTTGGACCAGACGGTGCAGGCCACCTCGGGCAGCCCGGCCGCCTCGCGCGGCGACACCCCGTCGGGCAGCGGCATGACCTGCTGCCAGGGCACGGCTACGCGCTCGGCGTAACCGCCGCCTCCGAGCAGCGCGCACACCGCGTCGCCGGCCTTGAACTGCTCGACGTCGGTGCCCACCTCGGCCACCACGCCCGAGGCCTCCAGCCCCGGGTAGGGCGACGTTTCCGGAGGAGGGTCGTAGAACCCCTGACGTTGCAGGACATCGGCCCGATTGACCGCCGAGGCGGTCACGTCGATGAGCACGTCTCCGCGCCCCACTTCGGGATCGGGCACCTCATGCCACTCCAGCACCTCGGGGCCGCCCGGCTCGGTGATCTCAATGGCTCGCATGCGAACCACGGTAGCCGGGCAAAGAAGTTGTGGGTTGGCGGGCTGCGTAGGAGCGGGTGGCGTTAATCTGCTAGGTATTTGCTGCCCCTTTAGACCCACCCGAGGGGGAACACGGTGGCAAGACACGATCGAGAAGAATCTCTCGAGGAACAGCTGGCCTGGCTCGACGCCATCAAGGAGACGGAGGAGACCCCCGTCTCTGTCAGCGTCTCGACTGCCTCCGCCGACGAGCCGGTCGCCTCGCCGTACCCCCAGGACCCGTGGCTGCTGGTGCCCCAGCAGCACGAGACGCCGACGCCGCCGCTGTTCCGCGCGGCCGTCGACTCCGTGTACGGCACGGCCGCGGCCGAGGACGTACCCGAAGGGGAGAGCGAAGCCGGGGAGTGGCTCGGTGAAGCCGGAGCCGCCAAGACGGAGGAGCCGGCGGCGCCTCCGGCGGACGACCCCTTCCACGCCCCGCTGAAGCCGCTGCCGCGCCCCGACGACACCGAGACCTTCACGCTGTCGTTCGCGCCGCCGGAGACGGCCGAGAAGGACAAGACGGCGGAGCCGGCGGACGATCCGTGGCCCACGCCGCCCGAGTGGCCGCCGCCCGCGGAGTCATCCGCGTCCCGGTCCCCGGAGCCGTCCACCCGGCCGGCCGAGGGATCGGCTGTGGAGGATCCGCTGACGGCCCGGCAGCCGGCTGCCGCGGAGACCTCACGCGTGGAGACCTCACGCGTGGAGACCTCACGCATGGAGACCTCACGCATGGAGAAGAAGGCGGAGGAGAAGCCGGCCGAGGAGGAGCCTTCCTGGGAGAGCACGCCCCCCAGGAACGAGCCTCCGCAGTGGTCCGGATCCGAGGAGACCCTTCCCGGGAACGAGGCCCCGCGGTGGACCGGTTCCGACGAGACCCTGCCGAGGAACGAGCGCCCGCGGTGGGCCGACTCCGGGCCGCAGTGGGCCGGCTCCGAGCAGCGGGCCGAGCCCGAGCAGCAGCCGGAGGACCGTCCCGATGAGCGCTCCCCGTGGGCCGAGCCGGTCCAGGAGGACCGTCCTCGGCACCAGGACCGTCCCATGCGGCTGGAGCACTCCCAGCGCCAGGACCGCCCGCCCCACGACGACCCGCTGAGCGACAGGTCCCCGCACGACGGGCCACAACGCGACACGTCCCCGCACGGCGATCCGCTGCGGGACGGCCCGCCGCACGGCGAGCCCCAGCACGGCGGTTCCCAGCACGGCGGGTCGCGCCAGGAAGGTCCGTGGCACGACGCCCCCCAGCGGGAGCGTCCCGCCGAGCAAGGAGGATCGCCGTGGGCCGGCCAGCCCGAGTGGCGCCCCGCGGACCGGGACATCCCGCCGGCGCCGCGCCGCCCCGCCCCGGCGCCCGTCTTCAGCGCCCCGCCCAGACCCCCGGTCACCGGCCGGCCGACCGCCGAGAGCCTCGACCCGGAGTCCCTGCTCCGCGGACGGCGTAACGCTCCCTCCAAAGGGTGGCGCCGCGTGGTCTACAAGGCGTCGGGAGGCTGGATCAAGCCGGGCGAACCCCCGGAGGTGCGTCGCCGCCGCGAGCTCGTCACCAGGGCCCGCACCCCGGTGACCGCCGGGCACCACCGCGTGGCCGTGCTGAGCCTCAAGGGCGGAGTGGGCAAGACCACGACCACGGTCGGGCTTGGCGCCACCCTCGCCCAGATCCGCGGCGACCGCGTCATCGCCGTGGACGCCAACCCCGACAGGGGCACGCTCTCCGACAAGCTCGTCCTGGAGACCTCGGCGACCGTGCGTGACCTGCTCAACGAGCGCGACCAGGTCAAGCGCTACGTCGACATCAGGGCGTTCACCTCACAGGCGTCCTCGCGGCTGGAAGTGCTCGCCTCCGACCGCGACCCGTCGGTCTCCGAGGCGTTCAGCGGCGGCGACTACCAGGCCGTCTCCCAGGTGCTGGAGAACTTCTACTCCATCTGCATCACCGACTGCGGCACCGGCCTGCTCCACTCCGCCATGGGTGGCGTGCTCGGGCTCGCCGACCAGATCGTGCTGGTCAGCTCCCCGTCCGTGGACGGCGCAAGGGCGGCGTCGGCGACGCTCGACTGGCTGGAGGCGCACCACTACGGCGATCTGGTGAAGAACGCGACCGTGGTGCTGTGCAGCGTCAGGCCGCGCTCGAAGTCGGCGGTCGACATCAAGAAGCTGGAGGCCCATTTCGCCGCCAGGTGCCGTGCGGTGATCCGAGTGCCGTACGACCCGCATCTGGAGGAGGGCGCGGAGATCGACCTCGACCGGCTCCAGGAGACCACCAGGGATGCCTACCTGCAGCTCGCCGCCTGCGTGGGCGACGGCTTCGCGGGCGTCCCCGAGTGAGGGGCCGGGGACTCGCATGGCGAGGGCCGTAAGACGGTGCCGACGGTGCCGGAAGGCCTGGCATGTTGCCCTGCGCGGGCGGACAATCCAAGCATGGCAGGCGCACCGAGAGGGCCAGTATTCGCGATCTTCACCGTCTGCTGGCTCGCGTTTCAAGCGTTCGTCCTGATCGCGATCGTGACGGACGTCGAGGAACAGTCAGGCCCTGTGGCCGGTTTCGTGGCCTTCGCCGTGACCGGAATCATCCTCGTCTTCGCCTACCTGGGCATCGTCTGGGTCGCGGGCGCGGTCACGGAGAAGAGCGAGCACAAGCAGCAGCGGCACACCGAGGGCCCTCATGATCGGTGAGACGGTGCCATCTGATGGCCCAGGCACGCATGGCGCGGCAGGTGCTCAGCATCCGCTGACCGACCGACGCGTCGGCGTCTCTGGCCTGTTCCATGGCGGCGGTCAACTCGCGGAAGAAGTCGTGAATCTCCTCCAGGGTGACCTGGCGCAGCCTCTCTCGCCGGTTGGTGGTGCGCGCGGACATCATCGTCCCCCTCTCACGTTCGGTGCCTCGTGGATTGACACCTTAGACATCGTATGCTCCCTTAATGCCTATAAGGTAGTTTAGTGGCATAAGGGGTTGCTATGGAGTCTCAGTGGTGGATGTCCGGGTCCGCTCGCGTACGGCGCGACCTGTGCGGGCCGCACGGCGAGCGGGAGGACTCCTGACATGCCACGTACGACGCGCAACCCGCTCGCCGGCATCTTCGGCAAGTACGCCGTGGAGTCGACCATCACGCACGTCGAGCAGGTCACGCCCACGATGCGGCGGATCCGGCTAGAGACCGATCAGCCCATCGCCTTCGCCTACACTCCCGGCCAGCACATCAGGATCCAGCTGAAAGACCCGCTGTCGGTGTCGGGCATCCTGCGCCCGGTCGAGACGTTGCGCACCTACACGATCTGGGACCTCTCACCTGAGCGGCGGGCACTGGAGTTGCGCGTCCACCTGTATGACGGCGATGGCATCGGGCTGAGATGGGCGCATGAGGCGCGGGCCGGAGAGGCGGTGACCTTCTGGTGGCCGCAGGGTGACTTCTTCACCCGCGAGGCGGCCTACCACGTGTTCATCGGCGAGGAGACCGCCAGCGCGGCCTTCGGGCCGATGATCCGAGAGCTGGGAACATCGGCCGAGGTGTACGGGGTCTTGGAGAGCGAGGCCCCCGAACACGACCTGCCCATGCCCAAAATCCGCGCACTGCGCCGCGTTCACCGCCATGGTGTGCCGGCCGCCTCCTCGCGGGTTCTGCTCACGGCGCTGTCTGAACTCGACCTGCCGGGCGGCGCCGGGGCCGCCTATGTGGCCGGGGAGGCCAGGACCTGCCAGATGGCACGGGACTTTCTCGTCCGCGAGCGCAACTGGCCGCGCACCTCCATCAAGGTCAAGCCGTTCTGGACACCGGGCAAGCGAGGCCTGCACTAACCCGATCCCTCAACGACCACACGGGAGACTCAGCAGTGAAAGCGATCATCGTGGGTGGCGGCATCGGCGGGCTCACCGCAGCCGTCGCCTTCCATCAGCGTGGCTGGCAGGTGGAAGTCCTCGAACGGGCCCCCGAGTTCACCGAGGTGGGCGCGGGACTGGTGGTACAGCCCAACGGGCTGCGCGCGCTGGACACGCTCGGGCTCGGTGACCCCCTGCGTGCCAAGGGGCTGTCCGATCCGCTCCCGGGCATCCGGCACAAGAGCGGAGGCTGGCTGACCCGCATCGATGTCGACGATCTGAAACGCCGTTTCGGGCAATGGGTGACGGAGCACCGGGCAGACCTGGTCGACCTGCTGCGAGCGGGCGTACCGGAGGACAGCTTGCGACCCGGCACCGAAGTGCGCCAGGTGCGAACCGACGGAACGGTGATCCACAACAACGGCACCTCCACCGGAGACCTTGTGGTGGGCGCCGACGGCGTGCGCAGTGTCACCCGGCGATCCATCTGGCCGCACGCCCCTGCACCACGCTACGTCGGATACACCACCTGGCGCCTCATCGCTCCGCCCCAGCCCATCGAAGGACACAGGGAGACGTGGGGCAGTGGCGAACGGTTCGGGTATCAGCCGCTGCCCGACGGCCGCGTCTACTGCTACATGATCGTCAACGCCCCCGCCGGCTCCCGCGGCGACCTGACCGATCTGCGCGAACGCTTCGCAGACTGGCACGACCCCATCCCCGCGCTGCTGAACTCCGTACCCGAGGACGCCGTCGTGCAGCACGACTCCTACGAACTGCCGAATCTGTCCACCTACGTCGCCGGAAAGATCGCCCTCCTCGGGGACGCCGCGCACGCTATGACCCCCAACCTGGGCCAAGGCGCCTGCCAGGCACTCGAAGACGCGGTCACGCTCGCGACCGTGGTGGACACACTGGGCGTGCCCGCAGGGCTGGAGGCGTATGACCACGCCCGAAGGCCCCGCACTCAAATGATCGTGCGCCGATCCCGCCAATTCGGCACCACCGCGCACTGGACCTCCGCCACATTGACCGCGCTCCGGGACGTCGTCCTCCCCCGCCTGCCCGAGTCGTTCATCGACCGCTCGCTCGCTCCCGCCTACACCTGGACGATCTGACACGCGCAGATGAACGACGAAACCCCCGAACCCGTAGGTTCGAGGGTTTCCGATGTCGTGAGACATCACATGGCGGAGGGTGTGGGATTCGAACCCACGAGGCCATCGCTGACCTGGCCGCTTTCAAGGCGGCTGCACTCGTCCACTATGCGAACCCTCCCGTGCGGAAACCACGATAGCGGCTGTGGTGCCAGGGGTGTACGTTCAGGAGGTGGCGGATCTCGACGTCGAGGTGGAGCGGGGGCGGTGCCGCGTCCTGGTGCGGCTCGACGGCGACCTCGACAAGCTCACGGCGCCGCTGCTCAAGGAGTGGCTGGTCAAGCTCTACACCGAGGGCTGCGTGCAGGTCGTCATCGACGCCTCCAGGCTCGAGTTCTGTGACTCCAGCGGGCTGTGGGTGCTGGTGGAGCACCGGCGCAGGGTGGCCGAGCACGCCGGGTCGTTACAGCTCGTCGGGGTGCACGGCGTGCTGCAGCGGGTGCTCGACGTGACGCGCCTCGCGGCCGCTTTCGACAGCGTCGCGTCCGCCGACTGCTGACGCGCCCCGTCAACCGATCTCTGCGCGCCCCCTGACGCCCGTTCCCGACGCCGACCGACCGGTGACGCGCCTCTCATGCCCGGACCGCCGGCGGTCCTAGGTGCCGAGCTGTGCCAGCAGCCACTTCGGGCCCATGGTCTCGGCCCCCAGCGCGCCGACCCGTTCCTTCAGCCCCCGGTCGGCGGTGACGACGACCACGCGCTCCCACGGCCTGGCCCTGCGCACGACGTCGACGATCGCGTCGTCGCCGCTGCCGGTGGCCGCGACCACCTGGATGCCCGGCACGTCCGGTGCGTTCCTCGCTGCGCCCTCGACGACGGCCACCACCCTGGGGAACCACTGGGCCAGCACCGGATGCGCCAGCCGGCGGCGGGAGACGTCCTGGAGCAGGCGGGTCGCCGCGCCGAGCCGGTCGTGCCACCAGCCGTGCTCGGCCCGCGCGCCGACGATGTTGGCCACGTCGAGGACGATGATCTCGGGCTTGATCGCCGCCTGCACCTCGCCCCAGGTCGCGGCGAAGCCCGGATGGAGATTCCTGCCGGTGACCTCGGGCAGCGGCAGCCAGCGCAGCTCGTCGCTTTCGGCGTTGGCGGGCGCCGCGGCCAGCAGCTCGGCCGATTCGGCGATCACCGTCTCGAACGCCCACCCGCCGTGGTCGTCGAGGTAGACGCCCTGCACGCGCAGCGCGTCGCCGGCGAGCGCGGCCTCCTCGCGGGCCTCGCGCAGCGCGCTGGTGACGGCGTCCTCGTGGCTGTCGCGGGCTCCGCCCGGCAGTCCCCACGTGCCGCCGTGGTGGCTCCACACGGCGCGTTTCTGCATGAGCACGTGCGGGACGCCGCAGTCGTCATGGTGGACGACGAGAAGACCCGACGCGCCGTGGATGCCCCAGTGGCGGTGCCCCAGGGCGCATTCGGTCCAGCCGTCGCCGTCTCTGGCCGTCATGGCGTGATGCTCAGCCTCCGCCCTTGGAGAAATGCTGGTAGTCCTTGGTGCCCGACCAGTAGCCGCCCCACTCCCAGCCGACCCGGGCGAACGCCTTGACGACCTTGTCACCAGGATTTATCACACCTTTACCCTTGATTGGGCGCTCAGTGAACTTTCTCGCGTTCTGGTGTGCAGTGTCGCCACTTGCGGTGACATAGGGGTTCTCGCGGGGATTGATGTCTATCGCTTCCCCATAGGCGTGCTTGGACCAGCTGCTCGATCCGGTGGCCCGGCGGCAGTTGAAAGCCGAGGTGTTGTCGGCGTCGATCGAGTCGTAGTCGTCCGCTTTGTACGCGTCGACCAGCTTCATCTGCCGGATCGGCCAGCGCTGGTCGTACAGCTTCTCGAAGACCGTCACGATGTCGTCGGTGACCGTCTTGCGCACCACCAGCTCACCGGTGTGCGGCTTGTCGTCGAACCCCCAGTACGTCAGCGTGACCAGCCGCAGGTCGCGGTAGGAGACCGGGCAGCCCGCCTTCCAGGAGTACGGCAGGCGGTCGCGGGTGACCCGCGAGACCTTGGCGCTGAACGGCGGCGGGCCCGTCGGCTTCGGCGTGGGCGTGACGGCCACGGGCCTGGGCGTCTCGTGTGCCGGGTCGGACGCGGGAGGGACGGGAACGGAGGTCGTGGGCGACGCGCCCTGCTCCTGAGCCCCACACGAAACGGACGCGAGCACCACGAACGCCATGGCGGCAGTACGTTTCATCTGGCCACCATATGCGACGTCGGAGCAGGTCAGGGGACGACCAGCACCGTACGGCGAGCCCGTTTGGCCAGCTTGGCCGCGACCGAGCCGCCCAGGCAGGAGCGCGAGCGGCCCACCACGATGGCGTCGGCCCTGTAGGCGCCGGCCAGCGTCTCCAGCTCGCGCGCCGCGTCACCGCGTACGCTGACGAACCGCCAGGGGACGCCCGCGCCCTTCAGTTCGTCCCTGAGGTCCTCGGTCATGTCGGCCGCCGCGTCGGGGATGACGGGCGACCCGGCGAAGAACCACAGTGACGGGTTGTAGAGCGACTCCACGAAGGCGATGACCAGCGCTGCGTCGTCTCTCCGCGCGAGCCCGGCCGCGTACGCGAGCGCGTTGCGGCTCGGGCCCGATCCGTCGTATCCCACGATGAGAAGGCCGGCGCCGTCCTTGCCGATCTCGAACCGCCCTGCGGGGAGCCGGCCTTCCAACGGCTCCCAGTGAGGGTCCGTGCCACTGCCGAACACGGCTTGTCTCTCGTCAGGTGTCGGCGTGCTTGCCGCGGCGGGTCAGCTCGCGCAGCGCGTCGGCCGCGTAGATCACGAGGGACGCGAACGAGAGCGCGGCGATCGAGCCGCCGAGCCACAGGTCGTTGACGGTCGCGTCCGCGTAGGCCGCGCCGCGGGGCTGGTAGCCGACCACGAACGGGGCCGCGACGAGCCACAGGCCGCCGAGGAACAACAGGACGAGGGCGGATACGCCCAGCTTTGCCTTCAACGGTTCTCCTCCACTCCCACCAGGGAACCCTTGCCGTTCGGGCGGTGTTCGCCGCTCGAACGCGGGGCGTTGTTCAAGTCCTCACGCAACGCCTCGACGAGCGGGGCGAGCAGGGTGGCCAGCTCCGCGGAGGACGCCTGCGGCGCGGGGACCGGCACCGGCTCGGGGACGCGCTGCTTCATCTCCAGCAGGCCGCGCGCCACCAGGTCCGCGTGGATGGCCAGCCCGAACGCGATCGCGCCCGCCAGCCCCACGACGGCCACGCCGAGGCCGGTGAAGAACTCGGACCTGGTGGTGTCCGTCCAGTCGCCGGTCTCCGGCTGGGTGCCGAGGGCGAAAGGCGCGATCATCAGCCACAACCCGGCCAGGGCGGCCAGGGCGGCCGTGACGGCGCCGACAAACATGCGAATCATTGCGAGATTCCTCCCGTTACAAGGTCTTTCTGCGGTGGCGCGGCCTGCGCGATCAGGGCGCGCGAGGTGGGCCGCAACACGTCCTGGGCGACCGACCTGGCCCGTTCCCGCTCGGAGCGGCCGTCCGGCGGCGCCATCCTCGCGACCGCGGTGAGCAGCGCGGAGCGCTCGCCGTTCGTCCGCTCGATGCGCTGGGCGACGAGCTCCAGCAGCAGCCCGGCCAGCACCAGGTCGTCCTTGCTGAGCGGCTTGGGCTCGGGCGGCGCCGCCATGGTGGACCCGCGCAGCGGCAGCTCCTTGAGAAAGAGCGTGGCCGCGAACCCGAGCAGGGCGATGGGCACGCCCACCATGAACACGGTCTCCAGGCCGCGCGTGAACGACTCCAGCACGATGTGCTTGATCGGCTCGGGCAGCCGCTGGATGGCGTCGGGGCTGCCGAGCTGGACGTCGGAGCCGCCGGGCAGTGCGATGTTCGCGGCCCGCAGCATCTCGGCCATCTCGTCCTTGAGCCGGTTGGTCAGGATCGCGCCGAACGCGGCCACGCCGACGGCGCCGCCCAGCGAGCGGAAGAACGAGACACCCGACGTGGTCGAGGCCATGTCACGCGCCTCGGAACCGTTCTGGGCGGCCAGGATCAGCATCTGCATGGACATGCCGAGCCCGGTGCCCAGCACCGCGACGTCGAACCCGATGAGCCACTCGCCGGAGTCGACGTGCAGCCTGGACAGCAGGAGCAGCCCGGCGGCCACCACCAGCAGGCCGGCGACCGGGAAGAACTTCCACCTGCCGGTCTTGGTGACGATCTTCCCGGAGATTACGCCGGACAGGAACAGCGCCGCCACCATGGGCAGCGTCATCAGACCCGAGTCCGTCGGGCTGAGGCCCTTGACGATCTGCAGATACTGCGGCAGGTAGATCATCGCGCCGAACATCGCCATGCCCACGAACAACGAGGCGAGGCTGGTGAGCACGAACGTACGGTTGCGGAACAACCGCGGCGGCAGGATGGGGTCGCGCGCGGTCCGCTCGGACAACACGGCGAGTGCCAGCATGAGCAGGCTGATCGCGGCGAGGAAATAGGTCCAGACCGAGTTCCACGCGAACTCGTTGCCGCCGAGCGTCAGCAGCAGCATGAGCGCGCTCGCGCTGGCCGTGATGGTCGTCGCGCCCCAGATGTCGACCGAGGTCTCCCGCTTGACGACCGGAAGTTTCAGCACCTTCTGGATCACCAGGAAGGACACGATGGCGAACGGTACGACCACGTAGAAGCACCAGCGCCAGCCCAGCCAGTCGGCGTCCACGATGAACCCGCCGAGCAGCGGCCCCGCGACCGTGGAGATCCCGAAGACCGCCCCCATGTAGCCGGAGTAGCGGCCGCGCTCGCGGGGCGAGACGATGTCCCCGAGGATCACCTGGGACAGCGCCGACAGGCCGCCGACACCCAGGCCCTGCACGGCCCGCGCCGCGATGAGCTGCCCCATGTCCTGCGACATCCCGGCGACGGCCGATGCGGCGACGAACAACCCCAGAGCGGTCTGGAAGAGCAGCTTGCGCCCGAACAGGTCGGACAGTTTGCCCCACAACGGCGTGGAGACCGTCATCGTCAGCATGGTCGCGCTCGCGACCCACGAGTACTGATCCTGACCGCCGAGTTCCCCCACGATCGTCGGCAGCGCGGTGCCCACCACGGAAGTCGAGATCATCGACGTGAGCATCGCGAGCATCAGCCCGGACATGATCTCGAGGATTTCGCGGTGGGTGTACTGCCGCTTCGTGGGGGTTGCGGTATGCGCCTGGGCTACCAAGACACCACATCCCCCTTATAACAGTCCTTATTCAGCGGAGTATACGCCCGTTTACTAGCCGAGCGGCAAGTTGGGCCGCCGCCCACGCGCAGCCGACTAGAGTTCTGCTATGGACGCCCAGGCAGTGAGGGCTGGAGCCAGGCCGCGCGACCGGGAGGCCACGCGCGAGCGCATCTTGCAGGCGGCCCGCACCCTGTTCGGTGAGCAGGGCTACGAGACGGTGACCGTACGCATGATCGCCGCGGCGGCCGAGGCCAACGTCGCCCTGGTGGGCCGCTACTTCGGCTCCAAAGCCGGGCTCTTCCACGCTGTCCTGCAGGGTGAGCCGACGCTCCGCACCCTGTTCGAGGGGGACGCGGAGGCCCTGCCGCGCCGGCTGGCCGAATACGCCGCCGAGCGCATGCGGCGACCGCCGGACAGCCCGATCCTGCGGGCGCTCGAACGTTCCGCGGCCCACCCCGAGGTGCGGGCCGTGGCCCGCGAGCGCCTCATCACCGCCGTGCTCAATCCCATCGCCGAACGACTCGACGGCCCCGACGCGCAGATCAGGGCCCGCATGGCCACCGCGGTCTTCCTCGGCATCGGCGCCACCCGCCGCCGCCTCGGCCCGCAGGAGCCCACGCCGGCCGACGTCGACCGCCTCACCGCGGTCTTCGAGGCCTGCCTGGCAGGCTGAAAGTTTCAGCTCCCGAGGCTGCTCTGGCCTGGGGTTATGGCGTGATGATCGATCCGATGTCTTTGTGCGGGCGGTGACGGCTACCTACCATCCGGGGTGCCGGTGGGAGCGCTCCCACATGACGGACGGAGTAAAACCCATGTCTCGCAGGAAGCCCCTGTTGGCGGTGCTCCTCGCCGCGGCCGCCACGGTCGCCGCGGGGGCGGTCGTCCTCGCCTCGTCCACAGCCAGGGCCGCCGACTCCGCTTTCTACGTGGATCCCCAGACGAACGCCGCCAAATGGGTGGCCGCCAACCCGGGCGACAGCCGTATTCCCGTGATCAGGGACCGGATCGCCGCCGTGCCGCAGGGCAGGTGGTTCGCCACGTACAACCCCTCGACCGTGCGCGGCCAGGTCGACGCCTACGTAGGCGCGGCAGCGGCGGCGGGCAAGAACCCCATCATGGTCGTGTACGCCATGCCGAACCGCGACTGCGGCGGCCCCAGCGCGGGCGGCGCCCCCGACCACGCCGCCTACCGTGGCTGGATCGACGAGATCGCCGCCGGGCTCGGCGGCCGGCCCGCGACCATCGTGCTGGAGCCCGACGCGCTGGCGATCATGTCCAACTGCATGAACTCCTCCGAGCAGGCCGAGGTCCAGGCCTCCATGGCGTACGCGGGCAAGAGGTTCAAGGCCACGTCGTCGCAGGCCAAGGTGTACTTCGACGTCGGGCACGACGCCTGGTTGTCCGCCTCGGAGGCCGCGACCAGGCTGAACGGCGCCGACGTGGCCGGCAGCGCCGACGGCATCGCGGTCAACACCTCGAACTACCGGTCCACGCCCGGCCTGGTGTCGTACGCGAAGAACGTGATCGCCGCGACCGGCGTGTCCGGGCTGAAGGCGGTCATCGACACCAGCCGCAACGGCAACGGCCCTTCCGGCAGCGAGTGGTGCGACCCGCCCGGTCGCGCGACAGGCATCTGGAGCACCACGGACACGGGTGACGCGGCAATCGCCGCCTTCCTGTGGGTCAAGCCGCCCGGCGAGGCCGACGGGTGCATCGCGACCGCCGGGCAGTTCGTGCCGCAGCGGGCGTACGACCTGGCCATGGCCGCGCCATCGCCCACGGTCGGCCCGACCGTGTCCGTGACGCCCACTGTGACACCCACGGCAGGTCCCGGCGGGTGCACGGCGACGTACAAGGTGACGAGCGAGTGGCAGGGCGGCTTCCAGGGCGAGGTCACCGTCACGAACCCGGGCTCGTCCCCGATCGGCGGCTGGCAGGTCGGCTGGACGTTCCCCAACGGGCAGACGATCTCGCAACTCTGGAACGGCACCCTGTCGGGCGGCGGCGGCTCCGTCTCCGTCACGAACCTCGGCTGGAACGGCGCCGTGGCGGCGGGCGGCAGCACCACGTTCGGTTTCCTCGCCGCTCACAGCGGTCAGAACGGCACGCCGTCCACCCTCACCTGCACCGCCTCCTGATCATCGCCGGGCCTGCCCGTGCAGGCCCGGCGAAATATCCGCGCTCCGCGCGATGTTGGACAGAGCCATCCGCACTCCTCGAAAGGCGCGTACCCATGGCTCTGCCGCTGTCAATTCTTGATCTTGCACACATCGGCGAGGGCGAGACGGCGCGCGACAGCTTCACCGCGAGCGTGGCCCTCGCCCAGCGCGCGGAAGAGCTCGGCTACAAGCGCATCTGGTACGCCGAGCACCACAACATGCCGAGCATCGCCTCCTCGGCGACCAGCGTGCTGATCGCCCACATCGCCGCGCACACCAGCACGATCCGCCTCGGCGCGGGCGGCGTCATGCTTCCCAACCACTCGCCGCTGACCATCGCCGAGCAGTTCGGCACCCTGGAGACCCTCCACCCCGGGCGCATCGACCTCGGCCTCGGCCGGGCGCCGGGCAGCGACCAGCAGACCATGCGCGCCCTGCGCCGCAGCCCCGCCTCCGCCGACTCGTTCCCGCAGGACGTGCTCGAACTGCAGGGCTACCTGACGGGCGAGTCCCGCATCCCCGGCGTCGATGCCACCCCCGGCAAGGGCACCGACGTGCCGCTCTACATCCTCGGCTCCTCCCTGTTCGGCGCCCAGCTCGCGGCGGCCCTCGGCCTGCCGTACGCGTTCGCCTCGCACTTCGCGCCCAACGCGCTGGAGGAGGCCGTGGCCGTCTACCGGCGCGACTTCAAGCCGTCCGCGCAGCTCGACCGGCCGCACGTCATCGCGGCGCTCAATGTGATCGCCGCCGAGACGACGGAGGAGGCCGAGGAGCAGTTCCTGGCCTCCAAACGGCTCAGGGTGACCCGGTTCCTCGGCCGGGGGCGCACGTTCTCGCAGGAGGAGGCCGACATGATCCTGGAGTCGCCGGCCGGGCAGCAGATCGTGCAGATGGCCAAATACTCCGCCGTCGGCAACCCGGGCGAGGTCGAGGCGTACGTCGCCCGCTTCGCCGAGCACGCCCGGGCCGACGAGCTGATCGTCGCGTTCTCGGCCGTCGACAGGAAGGCCTGGATGCGCTCGGCCGAGCTCCTGGCGGAGGTCCACGGCCTGCGCGCCTGAGAGATCGGGGCACGGGGTCAGTCGGCGACGAGGCGCATTCTGCGGCCCTCGCGCTCGCGCTGGCGCCGCACCACGTACGTGCCCGGCGCGCACCCCGTGCCTCCATGCTCGGGATGCAGCAGGTAGACGGTGGCCCGCGCCTGGAACAGGCCGATCGCCAGCTGGTCGGAGTCCATCACCCGGTTTGTCCACAGGCACGTGCCGGGGTCGGCGACGAGCGTGTGCGGGTTGCCGCCAGCCTCGCCGCGCAGCAGTTCGACGCCCGCCGACGGCACGGTTTCCCACTCGGCGTCGTGCCGGGCCCTGACGGAGTCGGCGACCATCGCGAGCGGGATGACGATGAGGTCGCCCTGGGCCTGGAGGCCGTCGACGACGGGGATGCGGACCGACTGCTCGAGGTGGTCGAGCACGGTGAGCCCGGTCCGCCGGGTCAGGGAAGCAAGAGTCACGGTCATGGTCATCACCTCAGGTTCTGCGCTGGAGTCGGGAGTAGTGCTCGGCGGACAGCCCGTAGGTCCAGCCGGCGGCGGCGATCGGGTCGTCGAAGGCCGGCACGGTGAGCCCGTAGCGGCGCCGGTGGCCGTCGCGTTCGACGGATCCGTTGACGGCGAGGAGCACCCTCGTTCCCCCTCGCATGTCGTGGAGCTGCAGCTCGCAGCCCGGATTGCCGGGGTCTGGCGCGGTGGCGACGAGTCGCAGCCTGGCCTGGTCGACGTACGAGGCCCAGCCCATGTGCTCGATCGCGCAACGCCTGACCTCCACGTTCGGCTCGTCCGCGATCCGCCGCACGCTCGGATCCGCGATCACCCAGGCGGGCACCGCCATGCCGTGCCAGGCGTGCAGGTCCCAGCCGTCCGCGTAGCGCACGGCCGGGCCGTCCGCGCAGTGCGGCCGGACCTCGCCGTTCTCGCCCCACATCTCGGTGTGCAGGGCGACGGGACGCTCGGAGACCACGCACGTGTCTTCCCTGGGCCACCACCAGCCGCACGACGTGGTCGCGGCCGTCCACAGGCCGAGGTGCCGCCGCTGCTCGTCGGTGAAGACCGCGCCGGCGGCACGGCGCAGGGCGTCGTACTCGGCGACCCAGGAGGCGTACAGCGTGTCGTACCAGACGCGCCGGAGCACCGGCGAGTCGTGCGCTGCGGTCAGCGCCGGGATGAGGGTGCTGGTGACGGACCGCTGGAGCGGTAAGAACGTCGTACGGCGGATGATCTGGTCGAGCGGCTGCTGACGCGGTCTGGTCCGTGCGTCGAGCTCGTGGCGCAGCGTGGTCGCCAGCGCGGACAGCCGTCTGGGTACGGGCCACTCGGCCAGGCGGTCGATGGTCTCCCAGGCGCGGGTCCCCGGCGGCACGGTCGCCAGGCCCTTGGCGGGCGACGAGACCCAGTGGAAACGGGGTGGGGGCAGGCCGATCAGGCGGTAGAGCCCCGAAATGGCGGCCTCTGCTGCCGGACGGTCGGCTGGGCGTGTCGACAACACCCGGCCCAGCCATGCTTCGCGGATTGCGGCAGCTTCCCGCTGCACGTGGACGCTCACCGGATGCGGGTGGCGTCGTCCTTTCTCACGATCATGGATGAATAGTGACAGATTGGCGTCGGCCGTGTCCAGCGGCTAACGGGCCTGGCCCTGCTCCTCGGTCATCGTGTGGGTGGAGGTGCTGCCATCGGGCAACTCGCGGTGGGTGAAGATGTCGATCAGCACCTGCACGGGCATGTCGGCCTCGGTGTGGTGACGGAATCTGACGCCGGGCTGGACGTGGTAGTGGTTGCGGCGTCCGACCCTGTTGCGCTGGATGTAACCGGCCTCCTCCAGGTCCGAGACGATGCTCTGGGCCGCGCGCTCGGTGATGCCGATCGATGCGGCGATGTCACGGACCCGCACCTGTGGGTCGACGGCGATCGCCAGGAGCACCCGGGCGTGGTTGGTTAGGAACGTCCACCCTGCGCGGCGTGCGCCCTCGTTGGCCATCCCTGTGCGACTCCTCCCGATGTTGAGCTGACCAGCAGCATACGATGACGGGCAACTCGTTGTGCGAAGTTTGATTGCAGAAAAGCTATTCCGGTATTGTTCTTACTAGTTTACCGTAGAGGTGTCCGGCCGCCCAGGCTCGGACCCCGTGATGATCAGGGAGGATGCGATGTCGCACGCGAGACACACCGTCAAGCCGCGACCGGCTCACGGATCGCGTCGCCCGATGAACGCGGCTCGGCACGTGCGCCGAGACCGGCACACGACACTCGACACCTCGTGCGCCGACGAGGGCGACATGGTGTTGTCAGCACCTCCGCCCACGCCGGAGCACCTGTTGTACGCGGACCACATCCTGCAGGTCACCTGCACCGTCAACGCCGGGCCTTCCGTGGTCCGGCTCATCGGTGAGATCGACTCCAGCAACAGCGGAGAGGTCCTCCGCACGCTGACCGAGGCACGCTACATCGACGATCATCTGATCATCGACGTCAGCGGCGTCTCCTTCGCCGACGTGTCGGCCGTCCGAGCCCTGCAGTCCTTCGCCTCCGGCGGCTCGGCCACCATCCGCCACGCTCAGCCGCAGCTGAACCGCCTGGCGGGCCTGCTCGGCCTGCCCCTTTTCGACTGACGTACCGCCCCCGTCCCGGCGGGGGCGGGTCAGTCCAGGCAGAACTCGTTGCCCTCGGGGTCCGTCATCACGATGAAGCCGGCGCTCATCGGGAGCTCGGGTTCGTGGCGGCGTACCCGTGTCGCGCCCAACGCGACGAGCCGGTCGCACTCGGCCTCCAGCGCCGCCATCCGCTCGTCTCCCTCCAGTCCGGGAGCCGCGCGGACGTCGAGGTGGACGCGGTTCTTGACCACCTTGTCCTCCGGCACCCGTTGGAAGAACAGCCGCGGGCCCTGCCCGTCCGGATCCTCGACGGCCGACGCCGTGTTGCGCTGGTCCTCCGGCACGCCGGCCCGCGCGAGGAAGTCGTCCCACGCGGCCAGCGGGTCGGCTCCCTCGGGCAGGCCGGCCCCGGGCGGGCCGGGATGGACGTAACCCAGCACGTCACGCCAGAAGGTCGACAGCGCCTTCGGGTCGTGGGCGTCGAAGGTGACCTGGATCTCGCGGCTCATCGGGCGGCTCCGTTCTCGGTGGCCTGCTTGCGCAGGTAGAGGTCGCGCAGCAGGCAGACCTCGGACAGGTGGTGGATCAGCTCGCGGTGGATGTGCAGCACCAGGTCGGCCATGGGCGCGTCGGGGTAGGGCTCCTTCTCGCCGACCGGGACCAGGAGCCCCTCCTCGCCGAGGCCGCGTACCCCGGCCAGCCAGACGTCGAGCTGGGTCTCGAGCTGGTCGAGCGCGGTGGCCGCGCCGCCCGCGTACTCCCAGGTCTCGTACGACGCCGGCGGCGCGCCGAAGTGCGCCGTGTTGCGCATGGCGAGCACGCCGACGATGACGTGGCCGAGTCGCCAGGCGATCGTGGTGAAGGGCGCCGGGGACGGCTCGGGGAAGGCGTAGTCGATCGTGAAAGGACCGGAGCCGGCCTGCACGGGTGCCGTCGAACTGCCACGGGGCCGCACGCTCCAGGCGTCCGGCACCGGGGACCAGAAGTATTCGTCGTCGGTGAGGCCGTCGAACCGGGGCCTGAGGTGATGGTTCCAATGCCACTCCGCCTGCTCGCGCAGCGTGCGGTTCCAGTCGAGTGCTTGTTTGTCCACGAAGTCACTGTCACCCCTCTAGCGGACAGGAACGGTCCGCTATCTGGCAGGGTGGACGACATGGATGTGGCGAACGGTGACGAGCGGGGGACGACCGAACGGGTGCTCACCCTGCTCGGGCTGCTGCAGCAGCGCCAGGTCTGGACCGGCCCCGAGCTCGCCGACCGGCTGGGGGTCACGCCGCGCACCGTACGCCGCGACGTCGAGCGGCTGCGCACGCTCGGCTACCCGGTGCACGCCACCCAGGGCGTCGGCGGCGGCTACCGCCTCGGCCGCGGGCAGGACCTGCCGCCGCTCCTTCTCGACGACCAGGAGGCCATCGCCACCGCGGTCTCGCTGCTCGCCGGCGCGGGCGGCGCGGTCGCCGGCGCCGGCGACGCCGCGCTGCGGGCGCTGACCAAGCTCGACCGGGTGCTGCCCACCCGGCTACGGCACGAGATCCGCGCCCTCTCCGGCTCGGTCGAGTCGTTCGGCACAGACCGCACGCCGGTCGACCCCGAGACGCTCATGACGCTGGCCCGGGCCTGCCGCGACGAGGTCGAGGCCGGCTTCGACTACCCGTCAGGCCCCGAGGTGCGACGGCGGCGGGCCGAGCCCTACCGCCTCGTTGCCTCCGACCGGCGCTGGTACCTCCTCGCCTACGACCTCGACCGCGACGGCTGGCGCATCTTCCGCGTTGACCGGATGACCGACGTGACGGCCAGGACCTGGCGCTTCCGCCCGCGTGCGGCGCCCGACGCGGCGGCGTACGTGCAGGAGAGCGTGGCGAGCCGGGTCTACCCGCGCCAGGCGCGCTTCCTCGTGCACGCCCCGGCCGGCACGGTGCGCGCGCAGGTGCCGGCGTCGGCGGCTGTGGTGCGACCGCGTGGAGCCGAGCGGTGCGAGCTGCTCAGCGGCGCCGGCAACCTCGACGTCGTGCTCATGCACGTGGTCCTGCTGGGGCACGGTTTCGAGGTGCTCGACCCTCCGGAGCTCGGCGGGCGCTGCCGCGAGCTGGCGGAGAGACTGCTCGCGGCAGGCGCGACCGACGCTGGACCGGTGTGATCACCCCCACTGGCCGGGCTGGTAGGCGCCGGCGGGCTGCTGGGTGATGACGTTCAGGCGGTTGACGGTGTTCATGATGGCGATGAGGGACACCAGGGCGGCGAGCTGGTCCTCGTCGTAGTGCTTGGCGGCGTTCGCCCAGGCCTCGTCGGTGACGCCGCCGGCCGCGTCGGCGACGCGGGTGCCCTGCTCGGCCAGCTCCAGGGCGGCCCGCTCGGCGTCGGTGAAGACCGTCGCCTCCCGCTACGCCGCGACCAGGTTGAGGCGCACCGAGGTTTCCCCGCGGTGCGCGGCGTCCTTCGTGTGCATGTCGACGCAGAAGCCGCAGCCGTTGATCTGGCTGATGCGCAGCGCCACCAGCTCCTGCGTCGCGGCGGGCAGGACCGCACTGGTTCTCGCCGGTTGCGGGATGGCGGTGCTCGCGGCCGGCTCACCGGCTGCTTCGGGAGAGCAGGTGCTCCTGGCGGATTCTTCGTCCTTCGCGGCGGAGCCCGGAAATCCCCGGCCCAGAGGAAATGCCAAGAAAGCGGGAAACTATTGGAGTAAGGGCCGGTCCGTCAACAGTGGCAACTTCTCCAATGTGATCGATTCTTACCGGTCCAACAATTCGCTACGCGGCAGCGCCAACTACGTCAACGGCCCGCAACGGCTCATCGTGAAATCCGGCAGAGGCAGGTGAGGCCGCCGCCGTCATCGTGGCCTGGCCCGGAACGCCCGGCGATAGGCGCCGGGCGTTGTGCCCAGGGCGTTGAGGAAGCGCCTGCGGAGGTTGGTGGCCGAGGAGAGACCGACGCGCCGGGCGACGGCGTCCAGCGGGAGGTCGGACGACTCCAGCAGGTCCCGGGCCGTGGCGATCCGCTGGGCGAGCAGCCACTGCCCCGGGCTGGTGCCGAGCTGATCGACGAACCGCCGGGTGAGCGTACGAGGTGAGAGGCCCGCGTGCGCGGCCATGCTCTCGATGGTCACCGGTTCGCCGAGCCTTCCTGTGACCCACTCCAGCAACGGCGCGAGCGTGCCGTCGATCTGAGCGGGATGCGGCGGCGCCGCATACTGCAACTGCCCGCCCTCGCGGTGCGGCGGCATGACCATGGTCCGTGCGATGTGCGCGGCATACCAGGCGCCCTGGTCGCTGCGGACCAGGTGCATGCACAGGTCGATGCCGGCTCCGGCGCCGGCGCTGGTCGCCACGTCGCCATGGTCGACGTACAGCACATCGGGGTCGAGCAGGACGCCAGGCAAGCGCGCGGCGAGCTTGTCCACCAGCGCCCAGTGGGTGGTCGCCCGCCGCCCGTCCAGCAGACCGGCGTGCGCCAGCGCGAAGGCTCCGGAGCAGATGCTGACCACCCGCGTTCCGCGGGAGTGCGCCCGGCGCAGTGCCTGAACGACCGCTGGTGAGGGCGGATCATCGGCGGGCAGCCAGCCCGGGACGATCACGGTGTCGGCACGGTCGAGCGCGTCCAGCCCGTCGGTCACGAGCATGTCGTAGCCGGCCTGCGTCGCGACCTGGCCAGGACGCTCCGTGCACACGTTGAAGGTGTACCGCGTCGGGAGCCCGGTCCGCTCGATCCCGAACACCTGGGCCGCGCAGCCGAGCTCGAATGTCGATTGCGGTGGGCGGATCAGCGCCGTTACCCGATGCATGGCGTGAAAGTACCGCATGATGTCTTTCCTGACACTCGGCGGGGGTCATGGTCGGCCGCCAGGCTGGCACTATGACGACAGAACAGAGCACCTCTGCCTATGTGTGGGCCTCCGTCCAGGACGCCCCGGTTCGCGAACTTTTCCCAGGCATCCGGGCGCGGATGTTGTGGAACGGGGACAACGGCGCGAAGGCTTGTGTGCTGGAGATGGACGCGAACACCTGCTGGCAGGGGATCGACGTCCACGAACCCGGCCCCGAGGAGGTCTTCGTGGTCTCCGGCGTCTTCAACGACGGCGACCGGGACTACCCGGCCGGCTCCTTCATCCACGCCCCCGCGGGCTCCTCGCACGTGCCGCAGACGACGACGGGCTGCGCGCTGTTCCTCTTCTACCCGGAAGGCTGATCGCCGGGCGGGCTCCCGGTGCCATAACGCACCGGTCGCTTCCTCGGACGGCAAGGTGCGCACGAAAGAGCCACCCGGTGGTCCCGGGTGGCTCGGGCAACGGATGTCCCGGTCAGAACACCGTTTCGACGTTCGTGGAACGTACGGTCCACGGCGGCCCGCACGTGCCGCGCCCGGTGAACCGGTTGCCGGCGAAGATGATCGGGCTGGCGAACTGGTAACCGTCGGAGCAGGTCACCACGACCCTGATCGCCCCGCTGAACACCGAGCAGTCGATGTCGATGTAGTACGCGGGGATGGGGACGTTGCGGGAACACGAATAGGTGGCGGCCAGCGACGCCGCCCCGTCCTTGCCCGGGACGTCCGGGAGGGCCGCGGCCGACTGGCCGGTGAACCCGCGTTCGGGCGCCGCGGCGGCCGAACCCGTGTGAAGCGCGACAGAGAACAGCAGCGCCGCGATCGCGGCCAGCACGCCGATGAGCGTTCTTCTCGCATGTACAACCATGTGATCGAACCTCTCGCTGGGTTTCCTGGCGGCCGGCCGAGCCTTGTCAGTGCTACTTTCGCCAAGCCAGGAGCGCCGGTCATCGTCATTTCCCGCAAATCTCCGCCGCGGCGGCCGGGGGACGGTTGTCACTGATGTCAAAGGAGTCAGGCACGGGAACATCAGGCCAGGCCGTGCTCGGTCCACGCGCCTGCCAGCAGCCGGGTGACGGTGGTGCTCAGCACCCGTACGCCGTGCGTGGAGCCCGGCTCGATCCCCACCAGCTCCCGCACCCGCCGCAGCCGATAGTCCAGGGTGCGCGGATGGATGTGCAGGGATTCGGCCGTACGCAGGCGGTTCATGTCGTTGCGGTAGTAGGCGTCCAGCGTGGGCACCAGTTCTGGCCCGTCGCCGAGCCGCTGTGCCGTCTCCCGTAACCACTGGTCCACCTGGGGCGTCTCCACAGCGCCCAGCTCCGCGAACACGTCGGCCACCCCGTACGACCGGTGCGGCACCTGCTCGATCGGCGCCACCCGGCTGACCTTCCGCGCCAGCGCGGCCGCCTGGACGAGCGCGCGACGGCGCCCGTGGGCGGTGCCGACCGAGCACGGGCGTCCCACGACCTCCGCGACCGCCTGCGCCAGCGCCAGTCCCGACCTCTCCGCCGCCGCCCGGTGCTCCGGTCGTGTCCCGTGATACGGCACGAGCGCCACGAATTCGTCCGGTTCCTGCCACCCGAACGGCACGCGGTGCCGCTGCAGCAGGGTGCACACGACCTCCTCCCGGCACTCCTTCGGCGGCGCCGTGGCGACCCGGACCACCGTGACCAGGTAGTGCTCGGCCACCGGCACCCCGAGGCTGCCGGCCAGCTCGCCGGCCATGGGGTCGTCGTGCAGCACCATGGTGGCCAGCAGGTGGACGCGCGAGGCGGTCGGCAGGAAACGCTCATATCCCCGGAAATAGCCGCGGGTGTAGACCGCCTGCGCCGCTGCGCCCTGCCGGGCCAGCCAGTCGATCATGCGCATCGTGTCGGTCAGATCGCCGGGTCCGGCCGCCTCGGAGATCTCTCGCATGGTGAAGGCCGCGTGCAGCGCGAGCGCGCCGCGCTGGCAGCCCGGAGCCACACCCTGCATACCGCGCTGCTCGCCGACCGACTCGATGAAGGCCAGGTCGCTCTCCAGCAGCGGCTCGCCGGAGGCGGCCAGCTCGGCCGTCCGTTGCCGTACGACGACCGCGAACTCCATCATCGACGCCCGCGCTCTCGGCTCGATCGCCTGGAAACCGGCGAGCTCGCCGACGCAGGCGTCCACCACTCTCCTCGCATTGTCGTCGACCCGGTTTTTGAGCATGCCGAAGAGGTCACCCATGAATTCTCCCCGTGACGTCGTTGGTCGTGTCTCCCTGAAACGCGCGTCCGGTATTCGTCGGCCGGGTGCTTTCGTATCAGCGGATTTTCCGGAAAGCGGCGCTTGGCCAGGTGGGGAAGGTGGGCATCTGCATTATGGGCCGTGAGCGCGGTGAAAGTTTCATTCGGCCGGCGATTCGTGATGACCGAAATCGTAACGGACGATCACGAGGCGGATGCATTCCGCCCCGGCGCTCAGGCGGGTCCGGCAAACTATTCGATTGTTTGCCGCATTAAGGATTTTCCACGGATCTAACCCGCTGTGGTGAGGCGGCTTACCACCGTTTCACCCGACAGGCAGGCCGCCACCGTCCCACCGGAGATCACAGATGCCCCTCCAGCAGCCCCTCTCCTGCCGCGCGTTCGTCGCACGCGCCGAAGCGGATTCCGCCGTGGTCGGCCTCGTCCTCAAGGGCTCGCGCGCCAGGATCGCTCGACCGGCTCGACGGAGGCATCGCCCGGATCCTGGCGGCCAAAGCACGGCTCGACGCCGATGAAGCATTCCGCGCCTGCGGCGGATGGCTCGACGCCTATGCCAACTCGTTCTACCGCTCCGTCATGAACGACCGCGACGGACATTCGCTCGCCACCCGCCTTGACGCCGCCGACAGCATCCGGTTCCTGCTGGAACTGCTCTTCGCCATGGATCGCCGCCCCCGGCCCTACAACAAGTACCTGGAATGGGAGCTCACCCGACACCCACTGCCGGGCTGGGACACCGATATGGTGCTGGACGCTGTCGACCGCATCTCGGGAACGGGCGACGTACGTCTGCAGCGGCGGATCTTCGCCCGGGTCGAAGCGGGCGGCCCGGCGCGCCGGGCACGGCGCGGTGCTGGACGCATGGGGTGAGGACCTCGACCTGATGCGACCGTCCTCCACGCCGCCCGGTGAGAACACGTCATGGGCTTGCGGCGGGGCATTTCTGACTTCGCCCGGGACCGCAGTGAATTCGACGTAGGGACGTTCTCAAGGGGGCATCGAGAAACGCGCCCAACTCCTCGGAGGACATGTCACAGATATCGCGTTGCGCTGGGACGTCGCTGGGCTCGCTCACGCGATAGGAGGTGATGATCTCGGTTGTCCGTCGCGCGAAAGCGTCGGGTTCTGGGCTCAGCTTGATGGAGTGCCTGCCCTTACGGACTCCCTGTCCACCGAACGGATCCCGATCACCGTCCCCGCTTGCACGTCAGGCAGGTAACCGCCGCCGGACGCCATCACGGAACGGAGCCGGGCCGGGCATTCCAGCGGGTGCGGACGCGCCTCGCGCTGCTGCGAGCGGCGAACTCGTCGATGGGGATTCGTCCGAGGCTGACGTGCTCTCTCCGTGGCCTTCGCTCGTGTCACTTCTCGGTCGTAACACGGACTTAACCAAACTGCGGCGCTTCTGTAACCCATGACGGACGTCCGTCACATTTGACTGAGCTGCAACACAGGCAAATTATAACAAAACTGTCATAACGGGCATATTTGACAGCTCTTGGCAGCCCGCCGGTGGGAGTGATGTGGTGAAGGTGGAGGAACGCTCGGCTGACGCCATCCTCGAGGTGCTCGCAGGAGCGCCGGAACCGTTGGGCGCGCGACAAGTGTTGCAGGCGCTCAGGCAGGGCACTGACCTGGGGATCAGCGAGGCCACGGTCGCCCGGCGGCTGCGGCTGCTGGACCGGCGCGGGTTCACCGTGGCCGCGGGCACCAAGGGCCGGATGCTCACCTCGTCCGGCCGCCAGCATGTCGCCGCCGTGCTGCGCGGGCGCACCACCGCGACCCGGTTCCTGGAGGGTACGCAGGTACGTACCTCTGAAGGACTGATCAACCTGCTGCGTGCGCGGCGGACGGTGGAGCCCGAGGTGGCCAGGGAGGCGGCGCTCGGCCAGGACAACGTCGCCTCGGCGGAGGCGCTCACCCGGCTGGTCGAGCGGCACGACAGGCATTTCGCCGACGTCCACGAAGTGCCGCGGGACATCGCGCTGACCTTCCATCGCCGGGTGGCCAGGTGTACCCGCAATCCCATCGTGAAGGCCATGCTCGACGTCGTTCTCGATCCGGCGCTCGACCGCCTGGAGGCGGCCCTGGACGTCGTGCTCGACTCGCACCGTTCCGGTGACGTCACGGTGGTCGAGCACCAGCGGATCGCGGACGCGATCGCCGCGGGCCGGGCGGACGCGGCCGAGGAGGCGATGCGCGCTCATATGGATCGATTGCTGGACGAGGCCGGCCGCTTCCTCACCGAGGAGACCGCGCCCATTGTCGAGCGTCTGCTCGCCTGGGGCATGCCCGGACCTACCGGACACGACACGCGCGGAGGGCCTGAGCCGGATGCCGATCATTGAGTTCACCGGCGTACAGAAGTCGTACGGCGACCTTGAGGTGCTGAACGGCATCGACCTGTCGGTCGCCGAGGGTGAAGTGGTGGTCCTGCTCGGCCCGTCGGGATCGGGCAAGAGCACGCTGCTGCGCTGCATCAACGCCCTGGAGGACGTCTCCGGCGGCACGATCGTGGTCAACGGCCGCGATCCGCACAGCAAGGCCACGAACCTGAACGAGCTGCGGAGCGGAGTGGGCTTCGTCTTCCAGCACTTCAACCTCTACCCGCACATGACGGTGGCGCAGAACATCATGCTCGCCCCTGTCAGGGTGAAGAAGGTCTCCAAGGACGTGGCCCGCCGCCGGGCGATGGAACTGCTGGAACGGGTGGGGATGACGGAGAAGGCGGACAGCCTGCCCACGCAGCTTTCCGGCGGGCAGCAGCAGCGGGTGGCCATCGCCCGCGCGCTGGCCATGGACCCCGCGATCATGCTGTTCGACGAGCCGACCAGCGCCCTGGACCCCGAGATGATCCAGGAGGTCCTGGAGGTCATGGTCGATCTGGCCGGCAGCGGGATGACCATGGTCGTGGTCACGCACGAGATGGGTTTCGCGCGCAAGGTGGCCGACCGGGTCGTGTTCATGGACGGCGGGCGTGTCGTGGAGAGCGCCGCGCCCGACGACTTCTTCGCCAGACCGTCGACCGAGAGGGCCCAGGAGTTTCTGCGCCGGGTCTCACATATCTGACAAAGAGGTGTCTGTACGGATGAAGGGGTCGTGTGCCTGGCGCTCGCGCTGCTCCTGCTCACCGCCTGCGGTGACCGCCCGAGGGCGGGGCTTTCCCCGGTGGCAGGGACCAAGGGCGGGACCGGAGTCAACTCGATGGAGAAGATCAGGAAACGTGGGGAGATCGTGTTCGGGGTCAAGTTCGACACCCCGCCGTTCGGGTCGATCGGCCAGGGCAGGACCGAGCCGGAAGGCTTCGAGATCGACCTCGTCACGGAGGTCGCCAAGCGGCTGACGGTAAGGCCGAAGTTCGTTGAGGTCAACCCGAAGAACCGGGTGGCCAACCTGGACAGCGGGAAGATCGACGTGATCACCGCGACCATGATCGCGACTCGGGCGCGGGACAAGGCGATCGACTTCTCCGAGCCGTACTTCGAGGACGACCAGCGCCTGATGGTGCGCGGCGACTCCGAGATAGCTAGGTCCGGATATTTCGACATCGAGGAGGACAGGCGCTACCTCGAGTACGAAACCGCGAACCAGCGGATCGTGGACTGCGGCGACGTCGACATCATCTACTCCAACCCCGAGCAGACCTTCAAGAACATCACCCACAGCACCGCCCAGATCCTGGAAGCCGGGGCCGTTCCCATCGTCCTCGGCGGCGAGCACTCGGTCACCTACGGCGTGGTGCGGGCCTACGAGGAGCCGATCTGCGTCGTCCACTTCGACGCCCACCTCGATTACCGGCCCTTCATCCACGGGGCCCAGCACGGGAACGGCAGCCCCATGCTCAAGATCGGGAAGCTGCCGAACGTCGAGAAGATCGTCCAGATCGGCAGCCGTGGCATGCGCGCCGCCCAGGACGACCTCGCCGAGAGCCGCGCCAACGGCAACGACGTGTTCACCATGAAGGGCTTCAGGAAGGCCGGCGTCGACCACGTGCTCACGACGCTGCCCAAGGGCAGGAAGGTGTACATCAGCGTCGACATCGACGTGCTCGACATGCCGCTCGTGCCCGGATGCGCCTCCGCCGAGGCGGACGGCATGTCCTACGAGGAGCTCCGCCAGACGATCTTCGCGATCGTCCGTGAGCACGAGCTCGTCGGCTTCGACGTCGTGGAGATCAACCCGATGCTGGACGTGGCCTCCAACGTCACCTCACAGCTCGGCGCCCAGTTGGCCATCGAAACCATGGCCCGCGCCGTCGAGAACCCCGGCTACCTGCATCGCAAGGGCCGCCTGTCCTGACACCTGGTTCCGCGCGGGGACATGACCGGCGCCACGATCACGTCCCCGGCGGCGACCTCGTGGAGGACGACCCCAACGCCCCGGCGACGCCGCCGGACAGGCGTAGCGTGACGTACATGCAAAAAGTGCATCTGCGCGGTGAGAAGGCGACGATGCTCGCCACTCTGTACGGCCGGGCCGTCGATGCCGCATCCCCCGCCCCCATCCTGGGCGACACGATGGCGCTCGAAGCGGTACGCGCCATCGACACCGACTTCACCAGGGTCGGCATGAAGCGCGGCGACGCCGTGACCGTCGCCATGCGCGCCAAACACCTGGACGACTGGACGCGCGACTTCCTCGCCGGACACCCGGTGGCGATCGTGCTGCACCTGGGATGCGGCATGGACACCCGGGTCCACCGCGTCGATCCCGGGCCGGGCGTGCACTGGTACGACGTGGACTTCCCCGAGGTCATCGACCTGCGCGAGCGCCTCTACCCGGCACGCGACCACCACACCGTGATCCCCTCGTCGGTCACGGACCTGACCTGGCTCGATCGGGTGGAGGGCGATCTTCCCGTACTGGTCGTCGCCGAGGGCCTGACCATGTACCTCAAGGAAGGAGAAGGCCACGCGTTGTTCCGCGCGATCATCGACCGGTTTCCCACCGGCAGCTTCGTCTTCGACGCGTTCAGCAGGCGCGGCATCAAATGGCAGAAGATCAACCGGGTGGTCCGGCTCGCCGGCGCGACCCTGCACTGGGGGGTGGACAGCCGCGCCGATCTTGAGGCCATCGATCCCCGGTTACGCGCCGTCACCGAGCTGAGCGCCTTCGACCTGCCGGGATACGAGAAGCTCAAGCCCGGTTACCGTGCGCTGGTCGCGGTGGCGAGGTGGCTGCCCTTCATACGCCGGATGGCCGTCTTCCACCGCCTGGACTTTCCCGCGTGAGAGGCAGGCCCGGGTGCCGCTACCCCAGGTAATGACGAGCCTCGGCTCCGAGCACGTTCAGAAGAGCCAGAGCTTCGGCGCCAGAGGATCCTGGCGGCGCGCTGTAGATCACGAGGTGCTGGTCGCGGTCCGTGAGCGTGAGCGAGTCGCAGTCGACGGTGACCTCCCCGACGACCGGGTGACGGAAGGTCTTCGTGAGCGTCGGCGCAGCCTGCACGTCGTGCCGTTCCCAGAGCCGGGCGAACTCGGGGCTGCCGTCGCGGAGCTCGTCGACGAGGCCGGTCACCGCGGGGTCGGACGGGTATCGGGCGAGGGCCTGCCGGAGCCGCATGACGACGTTGTGCCGGAACTCCGCGGCGTCGGAGATCCCGTACAGCGTCGCATCGGCGCGCGCCGACCCGAGGAATGCCCGGCGTGCGAGATTGCGCTCCTCCGGGGCGAGCTCAGCGAAGTCCTCCATGAGCGCGGCCGCGAGGTCGTTCCACGCGAGCACCTCTAACGTGGCGGACGTCACGAAGGCGGCCGTCTGCGGCAGCCGCTCGAGGAGCGTGAGGATGCTCGGGCGGACGTCGCGCCGGTGCAGGCCGGCACGGCTCGGCGCAGTGCCCGCGAGCACGTGGAGGTGATCGGACTCGGCGTCCGTGAGCCGCAGCGCGCCTCCGATCCCGGCGAGCACCTCGCCCGACGGGCGCGGCGCCCTGCCCTGCTCGAGCCGTACGTAATACTCCGTGGAGATGTGCGCGAGAACCGCCACCTCCTCGCGGCGAAGACCCGGTGTCCGGCGTCGCGAGCCTGAGGGCAGGCCGACGTCCTCCGGCCGGAGCCGCTCGCGACGGCTGCGGAGGAACGCCCCGAGTTCCTGCTTGTCCATACCTCTAGTCTGCACGCTGGGCGGCGACGGATCCTGGTACCGCCCGTGCCTGTATCCGGCCCGGAGGCCGGCCCGACTCTGGAGGCATGACGTCCGACAATGACTTCGCTCCCATGGGCCTGCTCACCGGCAAGGTCGTGTTCATCACCGGCGCCAGCCGCGGCATCGGCGCGGCCGGCGCCCGGCTCTTCGCACGGGAGGGCGCCGCCGTCGTGCTCGCCGCCCGCGGCACCGACGCCCTCGACCGCGTCGTCACCGAGATCCGCGCCGGCGGAGGCGTGGCCGACGCCGTCGCCCTGGACCTCGCCGACCGCGCGAGCATCCGCGCCGCCGTCGACCGCGTCGAAGAGCTGCACGGACGGCTCGACGGCGCGTTCAACAACGGCGCGGCCATCCAGCATCGGCCCGGCCCGCTCGACACCACGGCCGACGAGGACATCGACGAGCAGTTCGCCGTGAACTTCCGCGCGCACTGGACCGCCATGAACGCCGAGGCCGCACTCATGCGACGCAACGGCGGTGGGGCGATCGTCAACACCTCGAGCATCGGCAGCCGCCGCGCGAACCCTGCTCTCCCCGCGTACGGCGCCATGAAGCGCGCGCTCAACAGCATCACCGAGACCGCCGCGGTGAGCTGGGCCCGTGACGCCATCCGGGTGAACGGCATCACCCCCGGCGGCACCACCACGGAGATGATGGAGGCGTGGGAGGCGGCGACCCCCGGCGTCATCGAGCGAGCCAAAGCCTCGATCCCGCTCGGCCGGATGGCCGAGCCTCGCGAGGTCGCCGAGGTGGCCGCGTGGCTGCTCAGCGACCGGGCCTCGATGGTGACCGGCGCGATCGTGCCGGTGGACGGCGGCGCCGGCGCCTGAAAAGGGAGAGCCCGCGCCGCGGCGGGTCCCGCCGGAGAGCCGGGCTCAGTTGCCCACGCCGAGGCTGGACATGAACGCGGACGGGTATCTGTCGCCGCGGGCCGCGTTCGGTGGCACCGCCTTCTCGATCTCCGCGAGGTCGTCCGCGGTGAGGTTCAGGTCCATCGCGGGCAGCGCCTCCGCCAGTCGCTCGCGGGTGCGAGCGCCGACCAGCGGCAAGATGTCCTCGCCCCGCGCGGCCACCCAGGCGATGGCCAGCTGGGCGACGGTGCAGCCTTTCGCCTCGGCGACCCGGCGCAGGGCATCCACGAGGGCGAGGTTGTGTTCCACGTTCTCGCCGGAGAACCGCGGGCTGAAGCCGCGGGTGTCGCCGGGGCCGGCGCGGTGGCCGGCGGGCCAGTGCCCGGAGATGAGGCCGCGGCCGAGGACGCCATAGGCGGTCAGGCCGACGCCGAGCTCCCGCAGTGTGGGCAGGACCTCCGCCTCCACCGCGCGGGAGATCAGTGAGTACTCGATCTGCAGGTCGGCGATCGGGTGCACGGCGTGCGCCCGGCGGATCGTCGCCGCGTCGACCTCCGACAGGCCGATGTGCCGCACGTATCCGGCGTCGACCATCTCCTTGATCGCGCCCACCGTCTCCTCGATCGGTACCGCCGGGTCCAGCCGGGCGGGACGGTAGATGTCGATGTGGTCGGTGCCCAGCCGGGTCAGCGAGTAGGCCAGGAAGTTCTTCACCGCCTCGGGACGGCTGTCATGCCCGCCGAACTCGGGGCCCGGCCCCCGCAGCATGCCGAACTTGACGCTCAACTGGTAGCTGTCGCGATCCCGGCCGCGCAGCGCCTCGGCGAGCAGCAACTCGTTGTGGCCCATGGCGTAGAAGTCGCCGGTGTCGATCAGTGTGACGCCGCTCTCCAGCGCGGCGTGCACGGTGGCGATGCTCTCCGTGCGGTCGGCCGCGCCGTAGGCGCCCGACATTCCCATCGCACCCAGGCCCAGCGCGGAAACGGCCGGTCCGGTGCGGCCCAGGATTCGTCGCTGCATCACGTACTCCCTCGTTGTCGGTGTCGTCCTCCCCACCATGGGCCAGGGCCGGGACGCGCGAAAGCGGAGCGTTCATCATGGGATAGCCGCTCCCTGGCCCGGCTGACGGGCCGCGAGGGAGGATGAAGATATGCAACGTGACCAGCTCGCCGACTTCCTTCGCCGCCGCCGCGAGGCGATCCGTCCGGCAGAGGTGGGCCTCGCCGACAACCCCCGCCGCCGCACCGCCGGCCTGCGCCGGGAAGAGGTGGCGATGCTCGCCGGCATGTCGGTGGACTATGTCGTACGCCTCGAGCAGGGCCGCAGCAGTCAGCCGTCGACCCAGCTGCTCGGCGCGCTGGCCCGGGCGTTGCGCCTGTCCGACGACGAGCGCGACCATCTGTTCCACCTGGCCGGCCACCGGCCCCCGCCCGCCGACGGGGTGGCCCGCCTGGCCCGCGCCGGCATGATACGCATGCTCGACCTGCTCGGCGACACCCCGGCCATGGTGCTGTCCGACCTGGGCGAGGTCCTCGCCCAGAACCGGGCGGCCGTCCTGCTCACGGGCGACCACACCGGCTTCTCCGGCGACCGGCGCTACGTCGTATACCGCTGGTTCACCGAGCCCGCCGCCCGCGCCGTCTCCCCGCCCGAGGAGCAGGAGCACCAGGCCCGTCAGCTTGTGGCCGACCTGCGTGCGGCCGCCGGCCGCCGGTCCGGCGACCCTGCGCTCGACGGGCTCGTCGAGCGTTTGCGGGCCGCGAGCGCCGACTTCCGCCGGCTCTGGGCCGAGCACGAGGTGGCGGTCCGGCGCGCCGACCGCAAGACCGTGCTGCATCCGAGGGTGGGCAGGCTGACCATGGACTGCGAGACCCTGGTCGCTCCCGATCAGGGGCAGCAGCTGCTGGTGCTCACCCCGGCGGACGCGGAAACGCGTGAGCGGCTGGAGCTGCTGCGGGTGCTCGGCATCGAGGAGTTCCCCACGGGGGCAACGGGCACGCCCGTACGGTGAAATGATCGGATGTACGTTTGCATCCTGCCGATCAAGGTGCGGCCATGATCACCGACCCAATGATCACCCGGATCGGGCAGGGGGTGGAGCTGCACCACCACCAAGGCCAGCGTGAGGCCGCTCGCGACCTGTTCGCACAGATCTGGGACGGCATCGGCGGCGAGCAAGGCGACCCGCTGCACATCTGCGTCCTCGCCCACGCGATGGCCGACGTGCGAGACGACGTGCACCAGGAGTTGGTGTGGGACCAGCGAGCACTTGCCGCCGCCGATCTGATCACCGATGAGCGGGTGGCGCAAGCCGGGGTGACGCTTTCGGTGGCCGGCCTGTACCCGTCGTTGCACCTCAACCTGTGCGAGTGCTACCGCAAGCTGGGCGATCTCGACCACGCCCGCGAGCACCTCCAGCAGGCCCAGGCCACGATCGGCGCGCTCGGCGACGACGAGTACGCGCAGCTCATCAAGAGCGGCCTGGAGCGGATGACCGAACAGTTGGATGCGGGTGATTCCCCGTTGCCCGCTTAGCCGCTCGCCACATGTGCCGGAGACAGTCGCCAAAGAACCCAACGGATCGTCCGGCCAGGGACGAAGTGGAACCTGTGGAGGGTGGAACTCCCTTCGTCTGAGGTGACGCCGGTCGGTCATCGCCGGGCGGCCGGGCGGAGGAGCGGCATGACGACGTCGTCAATGATCTCGGTGACGGTGCCGGCCGGTAGCGGCCCGCGTGACATCAGGTACTCATTGCGTAGCAGGTCGATGGGCAGCCTGACGATGCGTGCGCACGGCGGGCCGGGCTCGATCTGGCCGCGGTCGGCCGCGCGCCGCAAGATCACTCGAGTGATGTCGTGCACGCCCGCTCCCATCACATAGGCCCGCATCTCCTCGAACAAGGCGGGATCGTCTTGGGTGTCAGTGATGAGGCCGCTGATGAGGTCCCTGGGCAGCAGGTCGAACACCTGCCGGATCCGCCCCAGCAATGCGACCAGGTCGTCACGCACATCACCGGTGTCCGGCACCTCGACCGTGGCGGCGAAGCGTTTCAGAGCTGCGAGGAAGAGCTCCGGCTGGCTCTTCCAGCGCCGGTACAGGACGTGCTTGCTGGTGCCCGCCCGCCTGGCGATGCCGTTCATGGTGGCCTTGGCGTAGCCGGCCTCCCGCAGTTCGTTCCAGGCCGCCTCGACGATGGCCTCTTCCAGGGTGGACCCCCTGCGCCGCTTCGCTTGTTCCATGACCCGCCTCACTGGGAACCGTGAGTTCCTTATACTATACTGGCGTATAAGGACCCAACGGTTCCTTATCGTCTAGAGAGAGTGGACATGGACACGCACGCCTACATCACCATGCGCTTCGAACGGACAGGACAGCTCCTGACCGTCTTCTTCCGCGACCCAGCCGAGGTGAACGCCCAGGACCTTGCCATCCACGAGGAAGTCGGTCGCCTCTTCCACGACTTGCGTGAAGAGCGCGAGGCCCGGGCGGTCGTCCTGACCGGCTCCGGGCACGCTTTCTTCACCGGTCTGAAGGACCCGGTCGGCTCCCTGCTGTGGCAGCGCGAGCAGGGATTGCCGGTGATCGACGCCGGCCGGCAGGTGGCCCGGCGGATCGTCTGGGACCTGCTGGACGTCGAGATTCCGATCGTCGCCGCGCTCAACGGCGACGCGACCGGCCTCGGGGCGACCATCGCGCTGTTCTGCGACGCGATCTTCATGGCGGACACGGCGACCATCGCGGATCCGCACGTGCGGATCGGCGTCGTCGCAGGCGACGGCGGCGCGGCCATATGGCCGATGGCCATGGGACCCGCCCTGGCCAAGCGCTATCTGCTCACTGGCGATCCTGTCACCGCGTCGGAGGCCGCCCATTTGGGCATCGTCACGCACGTGTGTTCCGCCGGCGAGGCGCTGCCCGCGGCGACGGCGTTCGCCCAGCGCCTGGCCGCTGGCGCGCCGCTCGCCGTGCGCTACACCAAGATGGCCGTCAACCGGCTGCTCAAAGACGCGATGGCCGGGGCAATCGAGCAGGGCCTCGCCCACGAGTTGCTGACGTTCACGAGTGAAGACATGGTCGAGGCGCTCACCGCCGCACGCGACGGCCGGACGCCCACCTTCCACGGCAGGTAGCCTGGCGGCCGTTCTCAGTGGCTGAGGCGGGCGAGCGCCCTGGTCCCAGGTCGACGATCGCTTGAGGTGGGCGGGCAGCGTCGCCATGGTCTCCATCAGCGAATCGTCAACGACGACGATTTCCTCGATCCCGTCCCAGCCTGGTGCGGCACCCCTTCACAGGACAGAGATGGCCTTCTCACCTCGGGGCCTCACGTACGAGTACGGGCAGGTGCGGGAAGTAGCACGGTTTCGGCACTCACAGGCGACCGGTGGGAGGCGTGCGCGCAACCCCGGGACCTGCCCCGAAATCCGCTGAGCCACTGCCCGTGAGATGGATCCGCGCGGCCTTGAGGAATGGCGCGAGCAGGCCGTTGTTGTCGCCTGCGCGAGTGGCGAGGACAACCTGGCTCGGCTCCGCACCCTCCAAGGGGATGCTGGTGACGTCGGGATGAAGGGTCTCGGCGCGCAGGCCGGCCGAGACGATGGCCACGGCCTGCCGGGCCGCGATGAGTTCGAACTTCTCCTCAGGAGCCTCGACGAGCGGGCCGTCGGGCGCGCGACTGCCGTCTGGCCGCGGGTCGATCCGCCAGTAGGCGTTCCAGGCCGCGTCGGGCAGACGGGGCAGGGCTTCGTCGCCGATGTCGTCGAGGGTGACGTGCTCCTTGCCGGCCAAGCGATGATCGCGGGCAACGAGCAGGACCCGCGGCTCGTCGTAGAGGACCGTCACGTGGAGCCCGTCGTCGCGGAGCGGCAGCCTGCACACCGCCGCGTCCACCCGGCGCTCCAGTAGCGCGGCGCGTGGTTCGTTCCAGGCCAACTGCACGACGCGTACGTCGGCGTCGGGATGCTGGTGGCGCAGCTCACGCACCGCGGGCACGACGGGCACGTTCAGGGTGTGCCCGATCATGATCTTGCTGGGATGGGCCGCGGCGCGGGTGGCGGCGGCCGCTTGAGCCGATGATCGCAGCAGCGCCTTGGCGCGGGGCAGGAAGACCTCGCCTGCCTCGGTCAGCCGGGTGCCGTGTGGGGTGCGGTCCAGCAGGCGGGCGCCAAGTTGCCGCTCCAGGCCGCGGATCTGGCGGCTCAAGAAGGGCTGGGTGATGTGGAGCGCTTCGGCGGCGCGGCCGAAGTGCCGGTGCTCGGCGACGACCGTGAAATAGCGCACCAGGCGGAGGTCCAGATCCGGCGCCAACTCGGACATGATTGCAGCATAGCTCCGCGGTTGACCTCGGGTGATGCCTCAAACGTATGAGGATGCGGCACAAGCTTTGGACTGCGCGCCCCGACGTTCTGACGATGGGGATACCCAATCCGCAGGAGTCTTCGTGCGTGGTCGGCCAGCCGCTGCAGATCAACGGTGTCCTGGATCTCGCCGGCCAGGTTCCCCAACCGGGCACCACATTGCGGGTGAATCGCGAGGTGATCAGCCCGGACGGTTCGGTCGTCACCCCTTTGCCCGCGGTGACGCCTGCCAGTGACGGGTCGTTCGACTTCACCGACACGCCTGCAGTGCCGGGCAGGTATCTGTACGACGTCACATTCAGCGGCGACAGCGCCTTCTACCCGACGGACGGTCTGACCCGTTACATCATCGTCGAAGCGGCATCCGGGTAACCGCCGCTCTTTGTCGCACCCCGCCGTCGCCGCGTGCACGCCCCGCCCACGGCGACAGCGGGTCCGGCCATCAAAGGGCGCTTCTCGGGCCCGATAGGCGGGGTTCCCACGTGTCAGGACCTACTTCGCCAGGTGCCGGCTGATCGCCAGTCGTTGGATCTTGTTCGTCCCCTCGAAGATCTGGGTGATCTCCGATACCTTCCATGTCCACCTGCGGAAACCTGTCGATCAGGAGCCTGACCAGGAGTTACTGTTGCAGCTGGCTCTCGTCGTTTCTCGCTGTTTTCGGCCATCCGACGGAACAGTGACGGAACAGGGCAGGAGGTTGCTCATGGCGATCCCGAGGAGGGGTTCGCGGCTCATCAGCGTCGATGGCACCGTATTCCGCTGGCGCGTCCGTCGTAAGCCCGCATATTGCCAAGGGAACAGCTGGGGCCCAATGACGTTCACGGTGGAACTGGCCGACGCGTCGGGTCGCGCCCTTCTGGTGTCGGTTGCGTCCACAGGAGTGGTGTACGAGTTTGGCCTGATCACAGGCGTGGCGTCGTGAAATGAAGACGGCCATCGAGTGATCCTTCGAGTAGCTAGATCAAGATCGAAGGAGAACCAGTCGATGGCC
>NZ_SMKP01000139.1:0-28470 GCF_004349015.1 Nonomuraea diastatica | reverse complement strand
TCGCTGCCCCGCTCCCCCGCTCACCGGCTCACCCAGCTCCCCCCGCTCGCGGCTCACCAGCTCCTCCGCTCACCGCCTGCCCCGCTCACCGGCTCTCCGGCTGCTCCGGAACGGCGAGGAGCCCGCCCCCGGCTCGCAGGGCGGGCTCCTCGGAACAGATCAACTGACGCGGCCGCGCGTTCACGTGCCGCCCGTGTGGTACACCTCCAGTTCGGCGATCGAGGTGAACGTCCGGGTGCCGCCGGGGACGCCGATGATCCGCACCCCGTCACCGCCGGTCGCGTCGAAAGCCAGCTCGTACGTGCGGCTGGGCCCCGCCGTGTCGTCGTACGGATAGCCCGGCGTGATCCGCAGCCCGCTCACGTCCGTCCATGCGTGGTCCTTGCGCACCTGCACCCTGAGATCGGCGCCGAACCAGCCGCCGTCGCCGAACATCTTCCCGCTGGTGAAGACGGCCTTGTCCATCGTGTACTCGCGCGGCCAGGTGTATCCCCACCAGCTGGCGTCCTTGCGCTCGTCGTTCCAGTCGTCCTCGCTGCGGGACTTGTCACCGTCGTTGTAGGACACGGTGTCGCCGAAGTGCGTCGCCCTTTCGACGCCCGCGGTGCCCGGCTCCCTGGCGAGGTTGCGGCCGGTGTCGGGCGCGTTGCCCGGGGTGGTGTCCACGTGCGGTTCGAGACGGATCTTGCGCAGCGAGAAGGTGTACGCCCAATGTTCGCCCTCCGGATAGCCGCCGCCGCACGGGCAGACGTTCGACTGCAGCCACATCGACCTGCCGTCGGCGCTGATGTACTTCGACGGGATGGTCGTGGCGTAGCCGCCGTGCTTGGTGCGCGTCCACGGGTAGCCGCCGAAGTCCTTGCCGGTGAAGTGCCGCCACGGGCCCCACGGCGTGGGCGACTCGTAGAACTCGAACGTGTACTCCGTCCACGACGTGTACAGGTAGCGGTCGAGCGGCTTGTTGTAGACCACGCCGCCCTGGCTGATCACGGTGAGGTTCCTGGCCCGTCCCGCGGTGTAGACGTCCTGGTAGAGGTGCCGGTCGTCGTGCAGCACCGTGACGCGGTCCCCGAGCTCCTTCGACCAGGTGGGCGTGCCGGAATCGGTGAAGCCGCTGACGAACTCCCAGGCGTTCCGGTCCTGCACCGCGTCCTTCGGCACCCGGGCCAGCCACACGTCCACGGGATCGGGCACCCGGTCGGTGAACGAGTCGCGCCAGTTGTGGTCGAGCCCGTAGGCGTAGACGTGGTCGTCGGGCGCGTCGGCGTACGCCTTGCCGTAGTCGAGGAACATGATGGTGGTGAACAGGCCGTCGCGGAACATCGCCCCCGTCGTGTCCCACGTCCACGTCCTGCCGTGGTCGGTCGACTTGGCGATGGTGGCGGCGGGCGCGTCGTTGAAGTCGAAGGCCAGGTCCTGAACGGCCAGGTAGAGGGTGCCGTCCACGCAGGCCATGCCGGTCGGCTTGCGCGTGTGTCCCGGAGTCCACACCTGGCCGACGTCGTCGCCGACCGGCAGCTGGGCGCCGGTGAGGTTGCCCGGCATGCCGGAGATCCTGGCCACACCGATGTCGCTCATGGCGCCGCCGAAGCCGATGCCGTCGCCGTACGCGGTGTAGACGTTGTCGTCGTCGGACCAGCACGACGGCCACAGGTCGCCGTGGTTACGGTTGTCGCCGACGGCGGGCGCCCCGACCGTGGCGCCGGAGTCGATCCGCACCGTCGAGAAGAACGAGCTGGGCGGCGGCGCATCGGCCGCCGCGGGAGTGTTGTCCTGGGCCACGGCGGTCGCCGCCAGGAGCAGGGTGGCCAGTCCTGCGCCCAAGCCTCGTCGGACGATCGAATACATGGCTTCTCCTGGCGGTGCGGCACCCTTGGTCAGGGGGCCGATGAGGGAGGGAGGGGTCGGAGAACAGCTGCGTGCAATCGATTTCTGGCCGAAACGTACAAGCGTGGAATGACAGGCGTCAAGCCCTGGCGTGTCAGGGATCGTGTGGAGGTGCGCCCAGCGGGCGGGCACATTTCGAGAAAGTTCGAAGTGTGACAGGGTGATCTTGGAGTTTTCCCTGTCGAACGCCGAAGGCCCGCGCGGAGCCCGGCGATGGTAGAAACTTGGTGCGATGCCCACTATCTACGATGTCGCCCGTGAGGCCGGCGTGTCCGCCGCCACCGTCTCGCGCGTGCTCAACGGCGCGAGGACGGTCGACCCCGCCATGGTCGCGCGGGTGCTCACCGCGGTTCGCGAGCTCGGCTACCGCCCCAACGCGGTGGCCCGCAACCTGCGGCGCAGCCGCACCACGCTCTGGGCCGTGATCATCTCCGACATCGGCAACCCGTTCTTCACCGCCACCGTCCGCGGCATCGAGGACGTCGCCCAGCAGGCGGGCTACTCGGTCGTGCTGTGCAACAGCGACGAAGACCCGGCCAAGGAGGAGACGTACGTCGCGGCGGCGCTGAGCGAGCAGATGGCCGGAGTGATCATCGCGTCGTCGGGCAGCGCCAAGGCGGCCAAGAGCCTGCTCGACTCCCCCATCCCGGTCGTCGCCATCGACCGCCAGCTGCCACGCGGCGAGGTCGACACCGTCGTGGTCGACAACGAGGCGGGCGCGCGCACGGCCACCCGGCACCTGCTCGACGCCGGCTACCGGCGCATCGCCTGCGTCACGGGGCCCGAGGGCGTGAGCACCGCCGACCTTCGCCTGCGCGGCTACACCGCGGCCCTGTCCGAGCAGCAGCCGCCGGGAGAGCCGCTGGTCGCCAGGACCGACTTCCGCGAGCAGGGCGGCTACGACGCCATGGCGGCGCTGCTGTCCTCCCCCGAGCGTCCCGACGCGGTGTTCGTGGCCAACAACCTCATGACGGTGGGCGCGCTGCGCTGCCTGGCCGACCACGAGGTGCGGGTACCCGGGGAGATGGGCGTGGTCGGGTTCGACGAGATCCCGTGGGCCGACCTGGTCCGCCCGTCGCTCACCACGGTGGCCCAGCCGACGTACGAGCTCGGCCGCATGGCCGCCCGCCTGCTCGTCGACCGCATCGCCACCCCGGCGGGCCGGCCCGCCACGGTCGTCCTGCCCGCCGAGCTGCGCGCCCGCCAGAGCAGCGCCCGCTGACCCCACCCCATCAGCGCTTCCCGACCGGGCAGCTTCAGCGCCGCGCCGTTCGCCACCCGGATTTTCGCGGACTTCGGCGCGGCCGGATCCACGCAGCTGACGATCAAGGTGGCCGGAAACTCGGGCTAGGGGCGCATCGCCTCACCGGGTGCGCGCGAGGGTCCGTAGGATCGTGGCCGCCTGGGCGCGGAGGCCCAGTTCGCCGGCGAGGGAAGCAGCGCGCGTCAGGACCTGTTCCGCCTTGGCGTGCTGGGCCTGGACCAGGTAGGCCTGACCCAGGGCGTGCAGGACACGGATCTGGATCCGCCGCGAAGGGATGCGCTGGCCGATGCTGAGCGCCTCCTCCAGGGGTTGGATGGCGCCAGTGGAGCGGGCATCCGTGATGTGGTTGCGTGCGTTGCCCAGGCCGAGGAGGGCCATGGCCTCCCCTGCGAGGTCGCCTAGCTGCCGCGTCATGGCCAGCACCTGTTCGAAGGCGGCCTCGGCCGCGGCAGGCTCGTCACGGCGCAGGTGCAGGGAACCGGTCCAGTACAACACCTGGGCGCGATTGCGCGGCGAGCCGCTGTCGTCGGCCACGCTCAGCGCGCTACGGAGGTGAGCGTAGGCGGCGTCGTGGTCGCCGTTCTCCATGAGGATCTGGCCGATATTACGCAGGCAGTAGGCCACGCCGCCCTGATCGGACACCTCACGCAGCACGGGGAGCGCCTCGTGCTGCTTCCGCAGGGCTAGGTCGGCCCGGCCCAGGTAGAGGTCGAGCGCCGCCTGATAGCTGAGCGTGAGCGCGTAACCGTGCCGGTCGCCGAGGGCCAGGAATTCCCGCTGGGCCACCGCGAAGAACGTCTCAGCCTCGCCGTGCCGCTCCTGATCCACGCGGAGCAGCGCCATCCGGAAGGACACCACACCTCGGCCGCGTGGATCGTCGACCGCACGGGCGGCGGTGAGCATCTGGGAGGCCTCCTCCAGATGACCCTTGATCGTGAGCGTGGGCGCGCAGGTGCAGGCGAGCTCCCAGGCCAGTTCGTCCTGCCCGAGGCGCAGAGCCTGCCGGGTGGCGGTGACCAGTGCTTGCCGGTCGGCCTCCACCCATCCCAGTGGCGCCGTCGTGACGGCCTGCGTGACCTCGCTGTCGAGGTGCGTCCGCCGGGCGTCGCCCAGCACCGTCTGGTAGTCGCCTCCGTAGATGCTGCGGTAGGCGTACTGGGCCAGCGACAGCCAGGCGCCGAGTGCCCGGCCGACGGCGTCCGAGCGTTCCCTCGGCACCTCCTCGCGCTCGCGGGCGAACAGCCTGACCAGGTCGTGGAACCGGTAGCGGTCACCCGCGGTGTCCAGCAGTCGCGCATCGACCAGGCGCTCGGTCACGTCCTCCGCCGCGCGCTGGGTGGTGTCCAGCATGGCCGCGGTCACCCAGGCGGCGAAGTCGGGGGCGTCGAGCAGGCTGAGCAGGTGGAAAGCGCGCTGCTCGAGCGGTGACAGCCCGCCGTACGAGAGCTCGAAGCCGGTGCGCACGTCGAGTTGCTCGTAGGCCAGCTCGTCCAAGCGCCGTCGCTCGTCGGTCAGTCTCGCGACCATGTGGCGCAGGTCCCAGTGGTTCTTGGCCACCAGCTTGGCACCCACGATGCGGATGGCGAGCGGGAGAAATCCCGCGAGCTCCGCCAGGCGCAGGGCCGTCTGCCGGTCCTCGTCCACCTTGGCGGCGCCCACGATGCGCGCGAGCAGGCCGAGCGCATGCTCGGGCGCGAGGCTGCCGAGGTCGATCCTGCACCGGGTGGCCAGCGAACCTAGGCGTCTCCTGCTTGTCACGAGCACCCCGCAGGAGCCCGCTCCCGGCAGCACCGGCCTGAGCTGGGAGGTGGACGCGGCGTTGTCCAGCACCAGCAGCAGCCGGCGTTGGGACAGCAGCCCGCGGAACACCTCTGCCCGCTCGTCGAGTCCCGGCGGGATGTCGACAGCGCTGGCTCCCAGCGCTCGCAGGAAACGGCCGAGGACCTCGCTGGGCTGGATCGGGTCCCGTTGGTTACCACGCAGGTCGATGTAGAGCTGGCCGTGGGGGTATCGCTCAGTGACGAGGTGTGCCACGTGTACGGCGAGCGTGGTCTTGCCGACCCCGCCCGGCCCCGAGACGAGAGCCACCGGCGGCGCGGTCCCGCCTCTCGCGCTGAGCGCCTCGGTCAGTATCTCGGCCTCCGCCGCCCGGCCGGTGAAATCGGCGATGTCGGCGGGCAGCAGATTCGGCAACGGCGCCGTGCTGAGGATGTGCGCGGTCGTCTCAGGCCCCTCGTCCTGGAGCAGGTCGGCGTGGGCCTGTCTGAGCAGTGGCGAGGGATCGATGCCCAAGTCTCTGGCGAAGCGGTGCCTGATCTGCTCGTATCGGTGCAGTGCCGCCGCACGCCGCCCGCTGGCACCCAGCAACGCCAGCACCCTCGCCTGGATCGACTCGTCGTAGGGGAAGTGCTCGGCGATCCGCTCCACAGTACCGGCCACCTCGGCTGCGCGTCCTGTGGCCAGCGCGTGGTCGGCCAGCTGGCAAGCGCACGCGAGTCGCTGCTTGGCCAGGTGGAGGACGGCGGGGTCGTTCCTGAGCCACTCGCTGGTATCGGCCAGGGCCCAGTCCCGCCACAGCGCCAGCGCCTCGCCGAGCGAGGCGACGGGGTCAGGCTCCCGGCTCGCCGCCGCCATGCGGCGCAGGAAGCGTTCGGCGTCGATGCACCCGTCGGGGACGCTCAGTCGGTAGCCGCCGCCGGTGTAGGAGAGCCTGCTGCCGCCGGGCAACCAGTGTCGCAGCCGGGAGACGGCGGTGCGCAGCGCGGCGGTACTGCCACCGGATGGGCCCCACACCCGAGCGCTGAGAACGTCCTCGGTGACGGTACGGCCCGCGTCGAGGAGCAGCGCGGCGAGCAGCCAGCGCACGTTGCGACCGGGGAGGGCGAGCGGGACGCCGTCGGCCCAGGCCTCCAAGGGCCCGAGGATGCGGAAGTCGACGGAGGGTTCCCCCACGCCTTCCGCCATGCTTCCTCCGAGGGATCCGCTGCAGATCCCTCGAATTTACTTCAGTTTTCGGCCTTTGCCAGAAACATCCGCTTGTAGCAGTCTCTGACTGCAGAGCGTCAGGAGCAGCCGGTTCCTCCCGCTCCCCATTCGGAGTTGGCGCATGAGCCTCCCCCCGGCTCGGTGGCCTGGGCTGTCGGCGCGCTCGCCAGAACCACGAGGACGCCCAGCACGAAACCGGCGATGATCCTGCTGAGTGCCATAGAACCCCCTTGGCAAGAGTGACGCCTTCGAGGCTGTCACAGCGGGATTTCAGATCGTTTGCATGTCCGTCCGGACGCTGCGAACGTCACGCAAACCAGCTGTGCGATTGTGCAGGGGCCGGTGATCACCATCACGTCGGAATGACGGCTTGGGGGTGTGTGGCATTGCGCCCGCTTGACTTCGCTGTGCTTGGACCACTTCAGGTGCGATCCAATGGAGTGCGACTGCAGTTGGGAGGACGGAAGCAGCGGATCCTGCTCGGCATGCTGGTGTGCACCGCCAACGAACCGGTCACCGCCGGGCGCTTGATCGAGGCGTTGTGGGACGCCGCACCGCCGCCGAGCGCGGAGAAGAACCTCCGCGTCTACGTCCACTACCTGCGCCGGATCCTGGGTAGCGAGAAGAGGATCACCTGGCGGGCCCCCGGATACGCGCTCACCGTACTGCCGGGCGAGCTGGACATCCATCTCTTCGAGGAGATGGCCGCCGCCGGCACCCGGGCACTGGCTCGGAACGCTCTCGCAGAAGCGGCCGGCTCCTTCCACCGGGCCCTGGAGGTGTGGCGCGGCCCTGCCCTCACCGGTTTCCTCGACATCGAACACCTCCGCGCCATGAGCGTCCGGCTGGAGGAACACCGGCTGGACGTGCTCGAGAAGAAGATCACCGCTGAGCTCGCTCTGGGGCGGCACGCCGACTTCGTCGGCGAGCTCCGCGTGCTGACGGCCGAATACCCGTTCAGGGAGAACCTCCAGAGCCTGCTGATGCTTGCCCTGCACAGGTCGGGGCGCCGGGCCGAGGCGCTGGAGGTGTACAGCACGGTACGCCGCGCGCTCGTCGCGGAGTTGGGCGTCGAACCCGGCGCGAAACTGCAACAGCTGTACCAGGACATCCTGCTCGACGACCTCGTCTCCCACGCCGCCACGCCACCCGTCCCGGCCGGGCGCTCCGACCGGGAGGCGCTCCAGCAGATCAGGGAGGCGCTGAACCTCATCGTCCAGCTACTCGATCGTTTCGACCCACCACGGCCCTAAGCACATTTTCGGAGGCCAGACGTGTTCCGTTCACCGGACACTCCGCTTGAACCCGAGCTCGACCGGCACGCCGCCCTCTCCATGGCAGAACGCCTCTGTGCCGTGCACGGGCTCATGTCCAGCCTGGAGTACCTGGCGCGGCGGCAAGATCGCGAGTTCGGCGGGTTGAACAACTGGCAGGTGATGCGGCGTGCCCACCGCGACTCTCCCCTGCTGGTACGGCGGGCCCTGGATGGGATCGCCGACCAGCGGGTGACTGCCACCATCCACACCGCCCGGGCGGCGTGCGCGGTCGTGCTGCTGCTGCCCGTCTCTGGCAACCGGGTCAGGCTCGGCGCGAACTTGGCGCTGGCGAGCACAACGATGCTGCTGAGGACCCGCCACCGCTACGGCGGTGACGGAGCCGATCAGGTGGCCGTGGTCGTCCAGACCGCCACCGCGCTGGGCAGGACCGGCGGTCCTCGGACCGTCGACGCGTGCCTGTGGTTCATCGCGCTGCAGTCCGTGCTCTCCTACGTGGCCTCCGGCTGCGCGAAGCTGGCCAACCCCGCCTGGCGGGACGGCACCGCGCTCACCCGGATCATGGCGACCCGGCTCTACGGCCACCCGGCCGTGTGGCGAATCCTTCGGGACCATCCCAAGGTGGCCAGAGCGCTGAGCGCCGGCATCCTGGCCTTCGAATGCGGATTTCCGCTCGTCTTCCTGGCCCGCGGGCGCCTGGCCCCGCTCTTCGTGTCGTCGGCGATCGCCTTCCACCTCGTGAACGGCGGCGCCATGGGGCTGGGGCGCTTCGGGTGGGCATTCATCGCCATGCACCCCGCGGTGCTGTACGTGACCCGGGGCCCACGCGACGACCGCAGCGACCTGCTCCCCCGCCTGGCGCTGGCCGGGACGGCCGGTGCCATCGCCGCCGCCGCGATCGTCCGGGCCAGGGGTGATGATCGTGCAGAGTGACCGCGGTGGGGCCATGGTGGCCGGCGCGCTCGCGGCCTGGTTCGTCGTCACGCTCCTCAGCCAGCATCCGCGGCGGAAGACGGAGCGGCTGCGTGACCTCCTCCCCGGCGGCCTGATCCCTGACTGGCGATTCTTCGCGCCGGAGCCCGTCCAGCACGACCTGGTCCTCGTCCACCGCACGGTGGCGGCCAACGGGGAACAGACGCCGTGGCGGGTGACGACCCCCGTCAGCGACCGATCGTTGCTGCACCTCGTATGGTTCCCGCAACGCCGGATGGAGAAGGCGCTCCACGAGATCGCCGGTGAGCTTCTCGGTCAAGCCGCCACGGGCACCCGCCCATGGACGAGCCACCACACGTTCGTGCTGTGCCGCGACCATGTCATCCGTGCTGCTCGTCGGGAGCCCGCCGGACACCACTCGATCGTGATCGGTGTGCAGTTCGGCCTCCTCCGCCGGCCCGGCGAGGAGATTCTGCTCGTTTCCCCGTTCATTCCCTGCACCAAGGGAGCGGCGCGATGAGAGTCCTCCTGCTCTACGCCAACCCTCATCTCGCCATCCCGGTGAGCCCCTACGGGCTGGACACCATCAACACGGCGCTCCAAGCGCGGTGCGGCCCGGTGGAGGTGCTCACCAGCAATCCCTTTCTCGAGTCCGTCGAGCCGGAAGCCCATCTCGGGGCCGTTCTGGCGTACTTCGAGCCCGACGTCATCGCGATCTCCATCAGGAACATCGACAACGCCATCGTCGCGCTGCCCGGCGAACCCCCACCCGGCGGATCGCCGATCGACATCGTCGCCTACGCGCCGGCGATCCGCGAGCTCACCGACGTCATCAAACGGTGGCGGGCCGACGCGCTCTGTGTCGCCGGCGGCTCGGGCTTCACGGCCTGCCCGGCGGAGTTCCTGCGGTATCTCGACCTCGACTACGGACTGATCGGACCGGCAGAGAGCGCCTTCGCCCAGTTCGTCGAGGCGTTGCGGGCTCCTTACTCCAAGACCGCGGAGCAGATTTTCCCGGAATTGCCGGGCGCGATATTCAGGGACAAGGGCGTGTTTCGTCGCACGCCCAGCCGGCCGACATTGGGCACTGAAATCTCCGCTCCCCCACGCCTAGCACCCGAATACCAGTTGCTCTACCGCCTCCGCCATATTCCTGTCGCTGTGCGGACGAAAGCGGGCTGCCCGCTCCGCTGCGCGTACTGCACCGATCCGGTGAACCAGCTCCGGAGCGACCGAAGAAGCGTGGGAAATGTCGTGGCCGACCTCCGGCACCACGTCGAGGACCATGGTCTGCGCCGCTTCCACATCGCCGACGCAGAGCTCAACCTGCCCTATGAGGATCACTTGCGGAGGGTGTGCGCGGGAATCAGGGACAGCGGGCTTGCCGAGCAGATCAGCTGGCGTGGCTACTTCAACATCACGCCGTTCTCGGACGAGTTGATCGACGCGCTGGTGGCCGCCGGGTGCGACGCTCCCAGCTTCGCCGTTGACAGCTTCCACGAATTGGGGTTGCGCGCGCACCAGAAGAACTTCCGAGCGCGTCACGTGCACGATGTGCTGAACCGCCTGCTCTCCCGGGCGCCGGGGATCATTCCCGAGGTGTGCCTGCTGTTCGGAGGCCCGGGCGAGACCATGTCCGGCATCGAGGCGAACATCCACTGGATGCTCAGATACGCGGAGCGCGGAGTCCGGATCGCCTACTCCTGCGGGCTGCGCGTGTATCCGAACACGCCGCTGGGCCGACAAACGCTCGGCACCGCGCACGTATATCTGCCGTCCGGCCCACTGGGCGGGCGCGGTGGACGGCGGTTCACACCGGACGAACTCCTTCGGGAGACTGTTGTCCACTGCGAGCCCCTCTCCCCACGCGAGCTCGCCCACTACCTGGAGCAGCGGGTCGGCGGCCATCCGAACATCGCAACGTTCACCGACGGACAGTGGCCCGAGGCGCGGCATTCAGCAGAACTGCGCCTTTTCAATGTGGGCGTCCACCGCATGGCGTACGGAAAATTCGACGCGGCGCGCGACCACCTGTACGCGGCGCTGCAGAAAAATCCCGAGCTGAGCGTCGCGCATACGGCCATCGAAATCCTCGACGGCTTGAACTCAAATTAAATCAGGATACAACTTTACTGTTGCATGATGAACCTGCACCTCGGAAGGAGGGCATGCATGCATTTGCTGGAAATGCTGCGGGCTCGACCGATACCAGGGTCTGCTGTTTACCTGGGACTCACGCGCCGCTGTCCACTGACCTGCCGGCACTGTTCGACGAACTCCCTCCTCGGCAGCGAAGAACACGACGCCGACCTCTTCCTCGGCTTCGCCGGCACGTTCACGGAGGAGGACCATCCCGAGTTCGTCCTCATGAGCGGCGGAGAGGCGCTGCTCAGGCCGCGACTGGTGCGCGACATCGCCCGCCGGGTGCGCACGGCGGGGACCCGGTCCTACCTCGTGTCCGGCATGTTCTTCGCCAGGAAGGGGAAAATCCCGCCGCTCCTTCGTGAGGCGATCGACGAGGTCGACCACTTCGCCGCCAGCCTCGACGTCTTCCACGAGGAGGAGGTGCCACGGTCGGCGGTGCTCGACGTCCTCAGCCTGCTGGCCGACGAGGGCAAGGACGTGAGCCTGCAGCTCGTCGGCATGAGCGAGGACGATCCCTACCTGGCCGAGGCCACTGCCGACGTGCGCGACCGCCTGAGCGATCGCGTCCCCATGCTGGTCGGGCTGGTGGGGCCGACGGGCAGGGCGGCCGAGTGGATGCCCGATCGGCGCACGCTGACCCACCTGCCGCTCGCGGCTACCGTGGACCCCTGTGGCGTGGCAGCCTGGCCGATCGTCACCTTCGACGGCACCGTGATCGCCTGCTGCAACCAGGCCGTTGTCGACCAGGGCCGTAACGCGCCGGAGCATCTCAAACTCGGGCACAGCGCCACGGACTCCTGGCAGACGATCCGATCGCGGACCCGTACCTCGGCGACGCTGCGTGCCGTGAGGACGCTCGGCTCCCGCATGGTGTCTCAGGAGGCGGGGATCTCGCCTCCTGCCGACCAGTGCGCGGCCTGCTACGAGCTGTCCGCCACGAGTCCACGGCAGAAGGCGGTGGAACTCGTGGAACGGCCCGGTTTCCCCGCAATGGAGCTGGGCGTCCAGCACGTCCTCGCCAGCGGCGGAGCCGTCGGCTTCGTCCGGCAGTACGGCTCCAAGCGCTACGCCGACCTGGTCACACTCGGCTATCGGCCGGAGGAGCAGCCATGCGCCGTCTGACCTACGCCGACATCGACGAAGCCCGGCACACCCGTGGCAAGACGGCGCTGTTGTTCCTCACCGACCGTTGCCCCGTCGGCTGCGCGCACTGCTCGGTCGACTCCCGCCCGGACAGCCCCAAGATCAAGGACTTCCACCTCTTTGAGCAGGTGGTGGCGGGGATCTGCGCTTCGGCGTACGAGCTGATCGGCATCACGGGCGGCGAAGCGTTCATCGAGCGGCGCGGGCTCGGCCTCGCCACGCAACGGCTCCGGGAGGCTGGGAAGGACCTGTCGATCGTCACGAGCGGCGTGTGGGCGACCACGGCCGATCCCCCGCGGTGGATCAAGGAAGTGATCCGGCGCTGCGGATGTCTGATCCTCAGCACCGACATCTTCCACTCCGCCGCGCTGCCGGACCAGCGGTTCATCCAGGCGGCCAGGACGATCGCGAACCAGGACGTCTGGATCGTGGCCCAGGTGATCGACGATGAGCAGGCGGGGAACCTGGCCACCGGCCTGCTCGAACGCGCCCTTGGCAAGGACTGGACCGACCACGCCGAGATCCACCGGGTGCCGCTCCTGCCGTATGGGCGCGCCGCCGACCTGTACCACCCCATCCGCACGACGAAGGGCCGTGAGCACGGCGCCTGCTATCTCGCCCGCTCGCCGGTCATCCGCTACGACGGCAGGGCGTCGGCCTGCTGCAACGAGGTTGTGATCATGGGGCGCGGGCCGTCGGGACTGCGCAGGCAGTGCGCCGACGCGGACGATGTCGTCGCCGTGTTCGACGAGTTCGACCGGCACGGGCTCATCCGCGCGGTCGGCGACGTCGGCCCGGGCGTGCTGACGATGGATCCGCGGCTGGCCGACCTGGCCGAGCGCCGGTTCACCTCCATCTGCGAGCTGTGCTGGGAGATGGTGGACCGGCTCGGCGGGCGGGCGGACGATCCGCTGCTCCACTCGATCGCGCGGCTGCGGGCGGGTGCGGTCCGATGAGCTCGCACAGTGCTCGCCTGCGCGCGAAGATCGAAATGGCGCTACCGGCCTTCCACGGCAGGACGCGGCGGCTATGGTCGTCGCCGGACCTGAAGGCTCTCTATCCGGAATACCTGATCATGATGCACACCCTGATCAGGGCGACCGTACCCCTGATGGAAACGGCGATCGACCAGGCCGGCCGGCTGCCGGCGGATGATCCGGTGGCAGCCGGGCTGCGCGCCTACCTCACCAAGCACATCAGAGAGGAGCAGGGCCACGACGACTGGCTGCGCCAGGACCTGGCCGCCCTCGGACGCGATCCGGACGAGCCACTGCGCGCGATACCGATGACCTCGGTCGCGGACCTGGTCGGCAGCCAGTACTACTGGGTGCGCCACTACCATCCCGTGTGCCTGCTCGGGCACGTGGCGGTGCTGGAGGGTTACCCGCCGGACCCGCGACTGGTGGACCACATCGTGGACCTCACCGGCTTCCCTCGCTCGGCGATGCGCACCCTGATCAGGCACGCCGCTCTGGACGTACGGCACCGCGACGAGCTCGTGGCAGCGATCGACTCGCTGCCCCTGACCGCGACCCACACCGTGGCCATGGGCGTGAGCGCGCTGCACACCGTGCAGGGGATGGCGGCGGTGATCGACGACCTGCTCGCCAGGACCCCTGTAGAGGTCTCACATGGCTAGTTTGCGGATGTTCGAGCCGCTGCGCCGGACGCAGTACCGCCGGATTTTCGCCGGGCAACTCGTGTCAGGACTGGGCGACTGGCTGGACACGATCGCGCTGCTCACGCTCGTCGCCTACGTCTGGGAGTCGGGCGCGTTCGCGCTCGCCGGCCTGACGATGGCGCAGGCTGTTCCCTGGATCGCGGTGGCCCCCTTCGTGGGGGTGTGGGTGGACCGGCTGCCGCCGCGCAGCGTGATGATCACGGCTAACCTGGTGCGGGCGGCCTTCGTGCTCGGCTACCTGCTGGCTCCGAACCTGCCCGTCCTGCTGCTGCTGGTCATGGGCAAGAGTGTTCTGGGCACGTTCTTCGAGCCGGCGGAGCGCAAGGCGATCCGGCTGTCCAGCCCGCCGGACGAGTTGCATGCGGCGACCTCCCTCACCACGCTTTCCGGGCAGGCCACCAAGGTCGCGGGGCCCGCGATCGGCGGCCTGCTCGTCGCCGCGGCCGGACCGTACTGGGCGTTCGTGGCCAATGCGGCGAGCTTCGTGATTTCGGCGGTGGTCCTGGCCGGGCTACACCTCCCCCAGCGGGCCGCGGCTCACCCGGCGCCGGTGCGTGGTCGGTTCTGGTCCGAGTTCAACGAGGGCTTGGGTTTCGTGGTCCGCAATCCCCGGCTGCGCGTAGCCCTCCTGGGCATGACGGCCACGATCTTCCTGGTGTTCACCTTCGACACGCTGTCCCCGCTCACGGTGACGGCGCTGGGGCTGGACAGTTCCGTGCTCGGGTTCGCCATCGCCGGGATCGGCGCCGGCGCGGTCTTCGGAACGATCCTCATCGGTCAGTGGGGCGAGAGAATGTCCGCGCCGGTCCTCATGAGCGTGTCCCAGGCGGCGGCAGGCGGCCTCATCGCGGTGATCGGGCTCGTCGCCTGGACTGAAACCGCGCTCCCAGGATCCGCGTTGCTGGCAATGATGATCATCACCGGGGTCGCCGCCGCGGGGATCCTGATGTCCTTCGCGCTGACCCTGCAGACCTCGACACCGGAAGTCCTGCTGGGACGCGTCTCCGGTGCCGCCGACGTCCTGCCCACCGTGATGATGCTCGTGGCGCCGCCGATCGGGGCAGCGCTCGCCGCGGGGCTCGGCGTGGGCGGCGTGCTCGCCCTCGCGGGCGCGGCCCTTGCCCTGCTGGGAGTGGCGACCTTCCTGCCCGCCCAGCGCGCTGCCGACCGTCCCACTCCGCTGTTCGCCGAACCCGACCTGGTGGCGCACGCGACGTTCGCCGCACCGGACCCGCTGCAAGTGAACATTTCTCGCCACGGCAGGGCGCCCTCCGTCCTGTTCTGAGTCGTACCTTCGCACCCCTGTCCTTGGAAGGAACCGAGATGAGCGACCGAGAGCTGCCGCTGGAGCCGATGTTCCTCACGGCCGAGGCGCGCGCCGTGCTCGCGTCGCTGTCCGCGGAGGAGGTCGCCGTGCTGGAGGCGGTGCGCGAGCGCATCGAAGCGGTCGCAGGAGACGTGGAGGCTCATGTCATGGGCGCCTCCTTCTGGTGACCCAGAACCGTTGATGAACAACCCGGCCGAAATCAGGAGGTTCGCCATGGCTGGAGTCGGACTGGCCCGCATTCAAGAAGGACAGCTCGCACCGGGCGCCACGCAAGTCGAGTTGGAAGCCATCGCCGCCATGTCGGAAGAGGAATTCGAAGTGCTGAAGGCCATCAAGGCGCGGATCGACGAGGCAGTCGGCGTCGACACCGCACACGGTCCCCAAGACGGCGGGCTGTTCTGGTAACCGTCGGACCACACAAAGGGAGGACTCATGACCGCTTTCGATCCCATCCAGCGTCTCCGCGAGGCAGGCATCATTTCCTCGACACCGGCAAGCCACCTCGAAGAGGGGCACCAGGGCGGTCTCGCGCTCGAGGTGCTGGCGACCCTCACCGAAGCCGAAGTCGAGGTGATCAAGTCCATCCGCCGGAAGATGAACGCCGCCGCGGAGAACCAGGACGTCATGGCCCACTCGGAGGTCACCGGCGCCGGTCTGTGGTGACCGGACTCGCCCAGAAAATGAGAGGTGAAGAACATGTCCGCATTCGATCCCATCCAGAGCCTTCGTGACTCTGGTGTGCTTCCCGCCACTCCCGACAGCCACCTTCAGGAGGGGCACCAGGGCGGTCTCGCGCTCGAGGTGCTGGCGACCCTCACCGAAGCCGAAGTCGAGGTGATCAAGTCCATCCGCCAGAAGATGAACGCCGCCGCGGAGAACCAGGACGTCATGGCCCACTCGGAGGTCACCGGCGCCGGTCTGTGGTAACCCGCCCCTGCGCGAGTACCACTGGGGTAAAGAGGACGGCCGGTGGCGTCATGAGGCACCGGCCGTTCTCCCTCTGGAAGTGCTTCTAGTCGCCGAGGCGGTTATGACCTGTCTGTCATGTGGTGCCGACATCGTGAGCGTCCGCTTCTGTCCCCATTGCGGCACGCCCCAGAACGGTGACCGGGGTGAGGTACGGAAGATCGTGACCGTTCTGTTCTGCGACCTGAGCGGTTCGACGGAGATGAGCCGGCTGTTCGACCCGGAATCCCTGCGGGCGATCTTGCTGCGCTACTTCGAACTGATGCGCTCCTGCCTCATCCGCCACGGGGGAACGGTGGAGAAGTACATCGGCGACGCCGTCATGGCCGTGTTCGGTGTGCCCACGGTGCATGAGGACGACGCGCTCCGTTCCGTGCGCGCGGCCTGGGAGATGCGCGAGGCCATCGGCAGGCTCAACGAGGAACTGGTCCGTGAGATCGGGTGCGGAATCGCGATCAGGATCGGCGTGAACACCGGCGAGGTCGTGGCCGTCGACGCCGCGACCGGCGATCACACCTTCGTCGCGGGAGAGACCGTCAACATGGCGGCGAGGCTCGAACAGCATGCGACGCCGGGCGGGATCCTTCTTGGCGCGGAGACCTACCGCATGGTGGCGGGCGCCGTCACCGCCGAGGCCGTGCCACCGCTTCAGGTCCGCGGCAGGGCAGAGCCCCTGCCTGCCTGGCGGGTGCAGGTGGTCAGGGCCCACGAGCCACCCGTGCGGCGCAGGTTCGACGTGCCGCTGATCGACCGCGAGCGCGAACTGAGGCAGCTCTCGCTGCTCCTTGAAGGGGTACGGCAGGACCGTGGCTGCCACGTGTGCACGATCTTCGGCGATCCCGGGATGGGGAAGTCGCGGCTCGCCCACGAGTTCGTCATGGCATGCCAGTCGGCGGGTGCACCCGCGGTGTCCAGTGGCTGCTCGCCGTACGGAGGTGGCACGCTCGCCCCGTTCGACGGCGTCCTGTCCGCCCTGATCGAGGCCACGGGGACGGGCAGCCTGGCCGAGACGTTCGCCGAGACGCCGCAGGTGGCGACGGCACTGGCCGGTGTCTTGCGTGACGGCGCTCCGGGCCTGGCAGTCGATGATACGTTCTGGGCGGTCCGCGAGGCATTCTCGGCGCTCGTCGACGATCGCGGCATCGTCGTGGTGCTCGACGACCTGCAGTGGGCCTCGCCCACCGCGCTGGATCTGATCACGACCTTGACGGAGTCCCTGCACGAGGTGGCGGTGCTGTTCGTCTGCCTGGCCAGATTCGAGCTCCTTGACGCCCGTCCGCAGTGGGGCGGCGGACAGCTCGGCACCACCTCCATCGTCCTGCGGCCGTTGAGCGACGAGCACGCGCACCTGCTCGCCGCCCAGCTGAGCGACGTTTCCGCACACCTGTCCGACGCCGAGACCGAGCGGCTGGTAACGACCGCGGAAGGCAACCCGTTCTTCCTCGAACAGCTGATGGCGATGCGGGCCGAGGGGCACGCGGAGGGAGTCCCGCCGTCCCTGCGGGCGCTCCTGGCGGCACGGCTTGACCTGCTACCCGCCCAACATCTGGAATGGCTACGCTGGGCGGCGTTCTTCGACCGGTTCGTCCCCTCGCGCATCGCCGAGCTGGCACCTGACGTCCGGATCACCGACGCCGACCTCCACCACCTGGTAAGCCGCCGGTTCGTCGAACCCGACGGGAGGCTCCACGGCGAGGCCCGCTACCGGTTCGGCAGTTCCCAGATCCGGGACGTGATCTACGCCGCGCTGCCGAAGAAGCTCCGGGTGGAGCGACACCTGCGGATCGCGGGCTGGCTGCGGGATCGCCGGCAATCCGACGCCGACGTCGGCGCGCACCTGGAGACCGCGGCAGGCTACAGCGCCGAGCTGCGAATGCCGGACGCGGCCAGCCTGGCCCTCGCGGCCGGCGCCCACCTGGACCGGGCGGGACGCACGGCCCTGTCACTCGGTGACATGTACCGCGCCCGATCGTTCTTCGAGCGGGCCCTCGCGCTCGTACCGGACCGACTGGACACCATGGTGGCCCTCGTCGACGTGCTCGCCGCAGTGGGCGCGACCGAGAGCGCCGACCGGCTGCTCGACGAGCTCGAGGCGTCCTCGGGCCGGCCGGTCCCCGCGGCGCACGGGCGGCTCCAGCGAGCCGTGCTCCACCTGGCAGAACGGGGAATGGACCACCTGGTCGCGGTCACCGAGCAGACGCTGCCGATCTTCCGCCAGGAAAACGATCATGTCGGGCTCGCCCGATGCTGGCTGCGCCTGGGCCAGGCCAACCAGGTCCGGTACCGCTTTGACGAGGCCAGGCAGCGCTTCGAGCAGGCTCTGACGTTCTCCCACGACCCCACGGCGCGGCTGGAGCTGGCGACCATCCTCGGCGGGCTCGCCTACTGCCTGTGGCAGGGTCCGGAGCCTTCCGGCGCCGCCCTGCGCAGATGCGACGAGTTGGTCGAGCAGTACGCCGGCTTGTCGAAGGCCACCAGGGTCGCCATCGAGTCGCCGCGCGCGTTGCTGTGTGCCATGCGCGGCAGGCACGACGACGCACGCAGGACTCTCCGCGACGCTGCGCGGATCACCCATGAGATGGGGCACGTCACGGCAGGGGCGACCATTCCCGTCTTCCTCGGCAAGGTGGAACTCCTGGCCGGCGACTTCGCCGCGGCGGAACGGGCGCTGAGCACATCGCGAGCCGCCTTCGACGACATCGGAGACGGCCTCATGCGCGACACGGCGACGATCGACCTCGCACGTGCCGTCTATCTCCAAGGCAGAAGGAGCGAGGCCCTCGAATGGCTGGATTCGTGCGAGAACCTCACCGAGGGCCTGTTCCCCATGGATGCCGCGCTCCTTGCCTCGCTGCGGGCCCGGATCCGCTCCGAGCCAGGAGCCCAGCTGGAAAGGGCTCTGACGCTGACCGCCGGGGTGCCCTCGCCTCAGTGCAGGGGCACGGTCCTCCTGGACGCCGCCCATGTGTTCCGCAGCACCGGGCGCGGATCCGACGCGACCTCCGCCCTGAGGCAGGCGCGGGATTGCTTCGCGGCGAAGGAGGACCTGGCCGGCCTCGCGGTGACCGCATCCGTTCAGGCCAGGTGGGATGCCCGTGAGCGCTGACACACTTCCGCGCCTGAGCTGGTACACGCAGGACCGCCCCGAGCAGGTCAGGGTGAGCGCGGGCTGGCCGGCGGCCCCGGTGGAGGACTGGGCGGCATCGGGCGCCACCGGCGCGGGCGTCCGGGTCTGCGTCGTGGACAGCGGCGTCGAAGACGGGCACGAGCTCGTGGGGCAGCTGGCGGGCGCGTACAGTGTGGAACCCGGGCCGGAGGGCAGCCCGCGGGTCGTGCCCGACAACCGCGGCGACAGCAGCGGTCACGGTACGGCCTGCGCCAGCGTGATCCGCCGGTTCGCGCCGGGTTGCGAGCTGGTCAGCGTCCGTGTCCTGGGCGGATTCTTCGGCAGCAGCGAAAACCTGATCACCGCCCTGCGCTGGGTCATCGACAACGGCTTCGACGTGGTCAACCTCAGCCTGTCCACCAGCAAGCGCACCTTCGGGACGGCGTTGCGCGAGCTGACCGATGACGCGTACTTCAACCGCACGTTGATCGTCGCATCCGCGCACAACATGAAGGTCGAGAGTTTCCCCTGGAGGTTCTCCTCGGTCGTCTCCGTGGGCAGCCACGCGGAAGCCGATCCCTGGCTCTACTACTACAACCCTGCCCCGCCTGTGGAGTTCTACGCCGGCGGCGTCAACGTGCCCGTCGCCTGGAAGGGCGGGGCACGCACGTTGTGCAGTGGCAACAGCTTCGCGACGCCGCGCATAGCCGGGATCTGCGCGCTGATCCTCAGTAAGTATCCGGAACTGACTCCGTTCCAGGTCAAGACCGCCCTCTATCTGTCCGCGGCCAACGTGAGGGAGCAACCATGAGTATCGACGGAGTACCGCCGGTCCTGGACAAGGGGCATCAGCGCCTGCTCCAGTCGATCGTGGAAGTGGCTCGCGCGATCTTCAGCGCGGGGGCGAGTTCCATCTTCATCTTCGACAGCAGCGCGGGCGAGCTGGTCTTCGAGGCCGTGTCGGGGGCCGGCGAGGCGACGCTGCTCGGCCAGCGGTTCCCGATGGACGAGGGCATCGCGGGCTGGGTGCTGCAGTCGGGCGAGCCGTTGATCGTGGACAATGTGACGTCGAACCCGCTGCACGCCAGGCAGTTCGCCGAGTCCACCGGCTACACGCCCGCGTCGGTGATGGCGGCGCCGCTCATGGACGCGGGCACCAGCATCGGGGTCCTTGAGGTATTGGACCGCCGGCCGGATCCCGCCCGCGCGCTGGGCGACCTGGAAATGCTCGGCCTCTTCGCCAATCAGGCGACCGTGGCCCTCCAGGTGGTGCACCAGAGCCAGGAGGCGATGGCCAGGGTGATCCACGACGACACGCTCGCCGGCGTGGCGGTGGCCCTGAGCGGCCTCACCGGCTCGCGCCGGGAGGCCGGCCGCCAGTTGCTCACCAGCATCAAAGATGTCCTGGCCACCGAGGCGTAGGCCACACGAAACCGTGCCCGAAAGCGCGCCCGCCCCAGGCTCAGCTGTCCCGGTCGCGCAGGACGGACTGGAGGATCTCGGGGTGGGCGCGCACGACCTCGAGCGCTCCGGCCTGTGGCAGGGCGCGATCGGCGGCCGCCTCGTCGTCCGACAGGGCGGCACATCGGCGCGCTCCAGATCAGGGCGTCAGCCGCCGCGGCAGCCCGGACGAGCCGGGACACGCCGGTGTGCGAGCCCGCAGAACCGTGACATGGAAGATCGAGTGCCCGCAGGTCGCTACCTGCGTGCCGGCTCGCCCAGCTCGTCCTGCGAGCGTTCAAGGAGGGTTCAGCGATGTGGTGGGGCGCCGATGCTGCACCCCGCATGAAGCGCCTCCCGCCTTGCCCCCTAAGCCCACCTAAGCGCCCGGCTACGGCGTCCTTACGGGGCGCGCTCCCCTTGTTTGTCCACATATGGGCCTCTATCGTCGCAAATAGGCTCTCATTCTCGTTAAATGAGCATCGTTACTCATTATTTGAGAAAGGTAGTGTTGTGGACCAAGGAGACCAACCGCCGCTCGCCGGGATCCGGGTCCTCGAACTGGGCAGCTTCATCGCCGCGCCGTTCGCCACCCGGATCTTCGCGGACTTCGGCGCCGAGGTCGTGAAGATCGAGCGGCCCGGCACCGGGGACGAACTGCGCGGCTGGCGGCGCAGCAGGGGCGGGACGTCGATGATGTTCCGTACCATCGCCCGCAACAAACGCTCCGTCACCGTGGACCTGAGCACCGGCGAGGGCCGGGACATCGTGCTCGGCCTCGTGCGCCACTGCGACGTGGTCGTGGAGAACTTCCGCCCCGGCACGCTGGAGCGTCTCCAGCTCGGCTCCGACGAGCTGACGGCCGCCAACGCCGACGTCGTGCTGGTCCGCATCTCCGGTTACGGGCAGACGGGGCCGTACCGGGATCGGGCGGGCTTCGGTGGAGTGGCCGAGGCGTTCGGCGGCCTGCGGCACGTCACCGGGCATCCCGACCGCGAGCCCGTCCGGCCCGCCGCGCCGGTCGGCGACGCCCTGGCCGGCCTGTACGGGGCGATCGGCGCACTGATGTTGTTGCTGGCCAAGGCGCGAGGGCGCCCGCACGAGGGGCCGCGGGTCGCGGACGTGGCGCTGTACGAGTCGGTGTTCATGGCCATGGAGTCGCTGGTCCCCGACTACGACGCGTACGGCGTGATCCGCCGCCGCACCGCCGGCAACCTGCCCGGCGTGGTGCCCAGCGGCATCTATCCGACCCGTGGCGGCGGATCCGTGATCATCGCGGGGAACTCCAGCGGCGTGTTCGGCCGGCTCATGACCGCGGTGGGCCGCCCCGACCTGGGCGCGGACCCCACGCTGGCCGACGGCTCCGCCCGCGACGCGCGTGAGCCCGAGCTCAACGGGGCCATCACCGCGTGGACCGCCCGCCATACCGCCGCCGAGGCGGTCGACCTGCTCAGCCGGGCCGGCGTTCCGGCCGGGCCCATCTACGACGCCGCCGACATCGCCGACGACGAGCACTACCGGGCTCGTGACATGCTCCGCCCGCACAAGGTCTCCGTCGACGGCGAGCCCGAGGAGATCCGTTTCCCCGGCGTGGTGCCGCGCGTGCCCGGCGCGCCCGGCGACGTGCGCTGGGCCGGCCCCGAGCTGGGCGCGCACACCGACCAGGTCCTGGGCGAGCTGCTCGGCTACTCGGCCGGCCGGCTCGGCGAGCTGCGCGCCATGAAGGTGATCTGACATGCCCCACCAGCGGGAGGAAGGCGAACGGACCCGCCCGTCACCGCGGACGGGCGAACGGACCCGCCCGACATCGGTGACGCCGGAAGCAAGGGCCTGACATGCCCGTCGCCGGCGGCGTGACGATCAACGACGTCGTGCTCAGGGACGGGCTGCAGGACGAGCCCGTCGTGGTCGCCGTGCCGGACCGCGTCGCCATCGCCGCCGCGCTGGCGGCCGCCGGGGTGCGCGCGATCGAGGCCGCCTCCTTCGTCAACCCGGCCAGGGTGCCCCAGATGGCGGGTGCGGAGGAGTTGTTCGCCGCACTCCCCCGCGACGGCTCCGTACGCTACAGCGCGCTCGCGCTCAACGCCCGGGGCGTCACCCGTGCGGTGGCGGCGGGGGCCGACGAGATCGTCCTGGTGGTGTCGGCCGGGCAGGGGCACAGCCTGGCCAACGCGGGACGCGGCGTTGAGGACGTGCTCGCCGGTTTCCGCGACGTGGTCGCCGGTCACCCGCAGGCCACCTTCACCGGCGGCATCTCCACCGCGTTCACCTGCCCGTTCGACGGCGAGATCGCCCCGCGCAGGTTGCTCGGGGTGGCCCGCGGCCTCGCCGGGATGGGCGTGGCCCGCATCGTCCTGGCCGACACGCTGGGCACCACCGCCCCCGAGCGGATCGCCCGTACGCTGGCCATGATCCGGCCCGCCCTGCCGGGCGTGGAGTTCGGGCTGCACCTCCACGACGCCCGCGGCCAGGCGCTCGACACGGTCGACGCCGCGCTGGAGCTGGGCGTGACCCGTTTCGACGCCGCCGCGGGCGGCTACGGCGGTTGCCCGTTCGCGCCGGGCGCGCACGGCAACCTCGCCACCGAGCGCCTGGTGGCGCACCTGCACTCGCTCGGCGTCCGCACCGGCGTCGGCGAAGGTGCCCTCGCCGACGCGGTGGCCCTGGTCAAGGAGTGCCTGGCCCGGGGCGCGCCCCTGGCGTGACACGAGCCGCAGCCGCCCAGGGCGCCCGGAGCCGGCCCGAAGGCTGCGCGGCACCGACAGCAGGGGGGTCGCCTCCCCCGGGAAACGGCCGGAAACCGCTCGGGGCCGCGGAGATGGCGTGAGCGGCCGGACGGGAAGCGTCCGCGCAGGTCACGTGGAGATATCGATTCCTCTCTCTGGCAAGCGGCACCGTAGAGTTCTTGACGCTCGGCATGCTGACTTCTACATTTTCTGAGAAATCGATTGCTCACCCCCGAGCTCTCAACTCCAGGAGGATGGGATATGTCGGCCTTCGAGAGGGTGACTCGCCGATCGCTGCTGCGCGGCGGGGCCGTCGTGTTAGGTTCGGCCATGGCGGCGCCGCTGCTGTCGGCATGCGGGGGCGGTGACCAGGGCGGCAACCCGAAAGAGCTGACGTTCTGGAACTTCTACGGCCCCAACCCGCAGTCCGACGCGCAGAGCAAGTGGTTCATCGACCTCGTCGCGGCGTGGAACGCCGGCAACGACGTCAAGATCAAGCTCCACTACCTGCCCGTGTCGGAATACCTGGCCGGCAGGGCGCTGCAGACCGCGTTCTCCGCCGGGCAGGGGCCGGACATCTTCCTGCTCAGCCCGGGTGACTTCCTGCGTTACTACAACGGCGGCGTGCTGACCGATCTCGCGCCGCACCTCAAGCCCGACCAGATCGCCGACTTCGAGAACGGCGCGCTCGACACCCGCAAGGTCGACGGGAAGATCTACGGGCTGCCGATGGAGCGTGAGCCACTGGCCGTCTTCTACAGCGTCGACGCCTTCGAGCAGGCGAAGTTGTCGGAGGGCGACCTCCCGAAGACCTGGGAGCAGCTGCTCGACGTGGCCGGCAAGCTGACCTCCAAGGACCGGTTCGGCATGCTGTTCGAGACGATCCCCGGCTACTACCAGAACTTCACCTGGTATCCGTTCATGTGGATGGCGGGAGGGTCGGCGGTGCCGGAGAACGGCGGGCCCGGCTTCGACTCGCCCGCCGTGCACAACGCGCTGAAGCTCTGGCAGGACAGCATCGCCGGCAAGATCGCCCCGCGCAAGCCGCTCGGCGACGGCGGCACCGACACCCCGGCCAACCTCGGCAGCGGGTTCGCCGCCATGCAGCAGACCGGCATCTGGGGGGTGTCACAGCTGGCGCAGAGCAACAAGGACTTCAGGTACGGCGTCTTCCCCCTGCCCGTGCCGGAAGGCGGCACGTACACGACATCGGTCGGCGGCTGGGCGTTCGTGGCCAACGCCAACGGGGCCAATCCCGAGGCCGCGGCCACGTTCATCGCCTGGGCCCTGGGCGCGAACGACGCCGAGGGCATCGAGCGCGGCCGCCAGTGGAACACGGTCGTCAAGGCGAACCTGCCGGCCCGCACGTCCGTGCTGGAGGCCGCCAAGTCGGCCGGCGCCTTCGACGATCCCGCGCTCAAGGTCTTCCTGGAGAAGGTCGTCCCCGGCTCCCGAGGCGAGCCCCGCTACACCCCTGAGGTCTACAAGGCCGTATCGGACGCCATCCAGGCCGCCCAGCTCGGCGGCGCGGATCCGGCGAAGGCGGCGGCTGACGCCGCGGCGAAGATCGGCACCTTCCTGAAGGGCTACAAGGGTGCGGCGATGTTGTGACCGGCGTCCCGGGCCCGCGACGTGCGCGCCCCGGACGGCCGGCGATCACCTGATCCGCGGAGAGAGGCGATAGAGCATGGCGACTGTGGCCGACCCGGGCACGGCGGTGAAGCGGCCGCCCGGCGCCGCGCCCCCGGTGTGGAACCGGCGCAGGCGCGAGGCGCTGGCCGGGTACGCCTTCGTGGCGCCCGACCTGCTCGGCCTGATGATGTTCGTCGGGCTGCCCATGGTCCTGTCCCTCGGCGTCTCGCTGTTCAGCGCGGACGGGTTCGGCGGCTACACGTACGTCGGCCTGGCCAACTTCCGGCAGATGGCCGAGGACACCCAGCTCTGGCAGAGCGTCAAGGTCACGCTGACGTACACGGTGGCGTTCGTGCCGATCGGCTTCGTGGTCAGCCTCGGCCTCGCGCTGCTGGTGCGCGACCATTTCCCCGGCGTCGGGCTGGTGCGGACGATGTTCTTCCTGCCGCACGTCATCAGCCTCGTCGTCGTCGGCATCGCCTGGCAGTTCCTGCTGGTCGACAAGCAGGGCGCGGTGGCCACGCTGCTGCGGCCCGTGGGGCTGGGCGACACGTCGTTCCTCGGCGATCCGTCTCTGGCGCTCGGGTCGCTGGTGGCGATCAGCATCTGGTTCCTGATGGGCTACAACATGCTGATCCTGCTCGGCGGGCTGAAGGACATCCCGAGGGAGTACGAGGAGGCGGCCGGCATCGACGGGGCCACCGCGTGGCAGAAGTTCCGCCATGTGATCTGGCCGCTGCTCCGGCCCACCAGCTTCTTCGTGCTGGTCAACTCGGTCGTCGGGTCGGTGACCGGGCTGCAGGCCTTCGACCTGGTCTATGTGCTGACCCAGGGCGGCCCCGCGGGCAGCACGTCGAGCGTGGTCTTCTACATCTACCAGCAGGCCTTCACCTTCAACAATTACGGCTACGCGGCGGCCCTGACCACGGTCGTCGTCGGGTTCCTCGTCGCGGCCACGGGGACCATGTTCGGGCTCACGAAGGGAGGCCGGTTCGATGCCGGTTAGGCTCCGCGCGATCGTCGGATACGTGCTGGCCATGGTCACCGTGGCCCCGCTCGTGTGGCTGCTGGTGGCGGTGCTGAGGCCGGCCGACGAGTTGTTCGACGTGACGCTGCCCAGCAGGCTGACCCTGGACAACCTGCTCTACGTGCTGACCGAGGTGCCGATCGGCAGGTACATGGTCAACAGCGCCATCGTCTCCGTGGCGGTGACGGTGATCGCGCTGGTGCTGCACTCGATGGCGGCGTACGCGCTGGCCCGGCTGCGGTTTCCCGGGCGGCAGGTGATCTTCTCGATGATCGTGTCCACGCTGCTGGTGTCGCTGCCGGTGGTCCTCGTGCCGCTGTTCCTCGTGGCCAAGGAGCTGGGGCTGCTGGACACGTACGCGGGGCTCATCCTGCCGGCGATCTTCCACGCGTTCGGGATCTTCCTGCTCCGCCAGTACTACCTGACGATTCCGCGCGAGCTGGAAGAGGCCGCGGACCTCGACGGGTGCGGATATTTCCGGCGCTGGTGGCAGGTGGTGGTGCCGCTCAGCCGCCCGGTGCTCGCCTCGCTCGCCGTGCTGTTCTTCCTGGCCAACTGGAACGCGTTCCTCTGGCCGCTGACCGCCACCCGCGACCCCGAGCTGCGCGTGGTGCAGGTCGGCATCTCCACCCTCCAAGGCCAGTACGGCTCGGCCTGGAACTATGTCCTGGCCGCGACGGTGATCGCGGCCGTGCCCACCTTGGTCGCCTTCGTGCTCGGCCAGCGCCGGCTCGTCGAGGCGATCAAGACCTCCGGATTGAAGTAAGGATCGAACCAGCATGACCTATGGCGACTTCGGCAGCAGCCTGCGCGACCTGCCCCGGCTGCGGGCGTCCAGGCGCAAACGCGTCTCCAGCTACGACCGCACGGGCGGCAACGACGACCGGCTGAAGGTCGAGGCGGGCACCGCCGTCACCCTGGCCGACATCGAGGGCCCCGGCTCGATCAACCACATCTGGTGCACCGTGGCGCTGCCCCAGCAGGACGTGCCCGACGCGGCGGACCTCGACTACCTGCGCCGCCTGGTGTTGAAGATCACCTGGGAGGACCAGAAGCACCCCAGCGTGCTGGTGCCGCTCGGCGACTTCTTCGGCATGGGCCACGCCAAGACGGCGAACTTCGTCTCGGCGCCGCTGCAGATGAGCCCGCAGGACGGGAAGGGCTTCAACGCGTGGTTTCACATGCCGTTCGCGAGCCGGGCGAAGGTGGAGCTGATCAGCGAGCTGTCGTCCGAGCCGGTCTTCTTCTACTACTACATCGACTACGAGGTGTTCGACTCCGCCGCCGACGAGCTCGGCTACTTCCACGCGCAGTGGCGCTGCGAGCGGCCGACGGACGGGATCGAGCAGGGCGCGCAGAGCAACCGCGCGTTCCAGGTGGAGGGCATCAACGACACCGGCGACGGCAACTACGTCATCCTGGACGCCGAAGGGCGCGGCCACTACGTGGGCTGCGTGCTCAACATCCGCAACCTGCGCGAGACCAGCGACTGGAACTGGTACGGCGAGGGCGACGACATGATCTTCATCGACGGGGAGCCGTTCCCGCCGTCGCTGCACGGCACCGGCACCGAGGACTACTTCAACACCGCCTGGTGCCCCACGCAGACGTACCACGCTCCGTACCACGGCATCACCATGCCCGGCGGCGACAACTGGAGCGGCGAGATCTCGCTCTACCGCTTCCACGTCGAGGACCCGATCACGTTCACCGAGTCGATCAAGGTGACGATCGAGCACGGCCACGCCAACAAGCGCTCGGACGACTACTCGTCGGTCGCGTTCTGGTACCAGACACTGCCGCACAAGCCGTTCGGGATCGCGCCCGTCGAGCAGCGGCTGCCGTTCCCACCCCAGTAGTAATCGATTTCCAGGCACCGCGATAGACTGCCGTAGCTCAGCTGCCGGGCCTGCCACGAGATGGGACGAGGTTGCTCAAAATCCAAGATGTCGCGCGACACGCGGGGGTCTCCGCCGCGACGGTTTCCCGCGTGCTCAACGGCCGTTCCACGGTCAACCCTGAGCTCGCGGCCCGCGTCCACGCGGCCGTCAGGGAGCTGGGCTACCGGCCCAACGGCGTCGCGCGCAACCTCAGGCGCCGGCAGACCACGCTGTGGGCGGTGCTCATCTCCGACGTCGGCAACCCGTTCTTCACCTCGCTCGTGCGCGGGGTGGAGGACGGCGGGCGGCAGTTCGGCTACTCGGTCGTGTTGTGCAACACCGACGAGAACCGCGCCAGGGAGGCCGAGTACATCGCGGTGGCGCTGGCCGACAACATGGCCGGCGTGATCATCTCCCCCGCCGACGACTCCACCGACATCAGCGCCCTGGTCGCCGCCGGCACCGCCGTGGTGACCATCGACCGCGAGCTGGCCGAGACCGAGGTCGACGCCGTGCTGGTGGACAACGAGAAGGGCGCGGAGATGGCCACGGCCCACCTGCTGGAGTCGGGCTACCGCCGCATCGCCTGCATCACCGGCCCGCGCCGGATGTCCACGGCGATGCGGCGGCTGCGCGGCTACCAGCGGGCGCTGCGGGCGTTCGGGCTGCCGTCGGACCGTTCCCTGATCCGCCACGCCGACTTCCGCGAGGAGGGCGGCTACTCGGCCATGGCGGCGCTCCTGGACGAGGGGGTGGAGATCGACGCGGTGTTCGCGGCCAACAACCTCATGACCGTGGGGGCCGTGGAGTGCCTCACGGAGCGCGGCGTGGCCATCCCCGGCCAGGTCGGGGTGATCGGCTTCGACGACATCCCCTGGGCGCGGCTGTTCCGCCCGGGGCTGAGCACGGTGCGGCAGCCGACGTACGAACTGGGGCGGGCGGCCGCGCAGCTGCTCGCCGACCGCATCGACAACCCGGCCAGGCCGGCCGCCCGCATGGTGCTGCAGACGGAGCTGCACCCGCGCGAGAGCTCCACCCCCCGCGCCGGCTGACC
>NZ_SMKP01000138.1:0-28637 GCF_004349015.1 Nonomuraea diastatica | reverse complement strand
AGATGTTTATAAGATACAGGGTCAGGAACCGCACGACCCTGCGGGCGGCGACCAGGCCGCGGCTGACGCCGTAGCCGCCCTCGATGAAGAACGAGACGGGCACCACCAGCACCGCGGCGTACCCGTAGACCGCCACCAGCTCGCCCGCGGTGATGTCGCCCTGCGCGGCCATCCGGGCCGCCAGCCAGGTCACCGCTCCGAGGAACAGGGTGGGCAGGCCCACCCCGAGGGCCTGGATCCAGCTCGTCACCGCGCCGACCCGGTAGCCCTGCTCCCGCAGATCCTGCGAGCCGCGGCGGTAGCGCTCGGCGTACACGTCCTTGCCGCCGACGCCGTTGAGGACCCGCAGCCCCGCGGCGATGTCCCCGAACCGCGCGGCGAGCCCGCCCTGCCGCGAGCGGTAGTCGGTCTCGGCGCCACGCAGCCGTCCCAGCAGCGGGCCGAGCACGACGACCAGCAGCGGCACGCCCAGCAGGACCACCGCGGCGAGCAGCGGCGAGACGGACAGCAGCAGCCCGGCCACGACGACGTAGGCGAGGACCGAGCCGACGCCGGGGCCGGTGACGGTCAGCGCCTCGGAGATCATGGCCACGTCGGTGAACCCGATCGTGACCACCTCCCCGGCCGTGACCTGGCGCGGCAGCGCGGCGCCCAGGCGCGTCGCCTGCAGGGCCAGCACTTGCACGGAACGGAACGCGGCGTCCATCCGCACCCTGGTCATCGTCCGGTGCCGCATGATGGCCAGCCACGCGGTCAGCACTCCGTAGCCCAGTAACGCCGCCGCCCAGCCGGCCAGCGCGTCCCGGCGTCCCGGCGTCAGCCCGTCGTCGATGGCGCGGGACAGCAGGTAGGGGGCCAGCGTCAGGCAGACCGTCCAGCCGGTGCCGAGCAGGGCCCCGGCCACCACCCTGCCGCGCTGGCTGGTGACCAGCCACCAGAGATACCGTCCGGCGCTTCGGTTGTCAGGGGTGCCGGGGTCCATGGCGGCGGAGGTCATGGCTGGACCTTATGTGCCGGGTTCCCGGGCTGACCGGCGGGTTCGCGGCGGGCGTACGACGGTCAGGGGATCAGGACGACCTTGCCCGTCGTCGCCCGGCTCTCCAGTGCGGCGTGCGCGGCGGCGGTCTGCGACAGCGGGAACGGCTGCACGCCCGGCGTCAGCGTGCCCTCGGCGGCCGCCGCCAGCGCGCGGGCCTCGTACTCCGGCTTCTGCTCCGGCTTGCCGAGCAGGAGCAGCAGGGCATCGGTCACCGTGAGATCCCGCTCTTTGAGCGTCTCGGGGTCCGGCTGGAAGTCCTTCTGGGAGGCGTTGCCGATGGTGAGGTAACGCCCGCCGTCGGCCAGCAGCTCGAACGCGGCCCGCGCCTTGTCACCGCCGACCCCGTCGAGCAGGGCGGTGACCGTGCGGCCGCCCAGCCGGTCGGCCACCAGCCGTTCCCAGCCGGGCTCGTCGTAGTCGACGGCGAGGTCCGCGCCGAGCTCGCGGACGGCCGCCACCTTGGCGGGGCCGCCCGCCGCGCCGATCACGGTGGCGCCGAGGGCGTGCGCGTACTGGACGACCAGACGGCCGATCCCGCCGGCCGCCGAGGTCACCAGCACGACGTCGTCGGAGGTCAGCCTGGCCACGTCGAGGAACTCCAGCGCTGTGCACCCGGTGACGATCATGGCGGCGGCCGTCTCGTATCCCAGCTCGCGGGGCAGCCGGTGCACCGACGCCACGTCGGCGACCGCCAGCTCGGCGTAGCCGCCCGGCTGTCCGGCCGAGGTCACGACGTCGCGCCCGATCCAGGCGGGATCCACCTCCGGGCCCACGGCGTCCACCCGGCCCGCCACCTCGCCCCCGAAGACGGCCGGGAGCTCCGGCAGCGGCGGCAGCGAATCGCTGGCAACACCCGAGCGCATCATGGTCTCCACCAGGTGCACGCCCGCCGCCTTGACGGCGATGCGCACCTGGCCGGGGCCCGGCTCGGGGTCGGGGACGGTCTCGTAGCGGAAATTGCCGGCCGGGCCGAAGGCGTGCAGGACGACGGCGTGCATAGGGTGCTCCTTGGAGGTCGTGGCTTGCTCCTCCGAGCGTGCAACCTCAACCTTGCTTGATGTCAACCGCGACGTCCAGGACGGCCTTGCCGTGGAGGCGGCGTTTGAGGAGGGCGGCGGCGGCCTCGCCGGCCCGCTCCCAGCCGCCGCGCCACACGATCTGCGGATCGAGGTCTCCCGCGGCCACTTGGGAGGCGAGCCAGGTCAGGTCCTGGGCGAGGCCGGGATCGTCCAGCAGGTGGAAGGTGACGATGGAGCGGACGTTCTTCCGCTACTTCGCGAGCAAGGAAGACGTCGCGATGGCCCCCATCGAGGACATGTGGCGGGCCTTCCTCGAAGAAGCTGGCGGCGGCGGGGGCGCTGGGGGCCGGCCTCGTGGCATGCGGTGGCGGCTCCGGCGGCGGCTCCGGGGGCGGCGACGACACCACGCTGAGATACGCCTGGTGGGGCAGCACCATCCGCCAGCAGAACTACACCAAGGCCCTCAAGGAGTTCTCCGCCAAGAACGCGGGCATCCAGGTCGAGCCGGAGTTCGCCGAATACTCCGCCTTCCAGGAGCGCATGACGCTGCTCGTGCCGAAGTTCCTGGCCACCGACGCGTTCTTCATCTATCTGATGGTGCAGTTCATCAGGACCATCCCGCGCGACCTCGACCGGGCGGCCTGGATCGACGGCTCGGGGCCGTTCCGCACCTTCTGGTACGTGATCCTGCCGCTGATGCGGCCCGCGCTCGTCACCACCACGATCTTCACGTTCATCTGGACGTGGAACGACTTCTTCGTGCCGCTGATCTACCTCACGTCGCCGAAGATGTTCACGGTGCCGGTGGCGCTCAACTCCATGGTCGACTCCGAGTCGCAGGGCGGCGTGGGCATGTTGTTCGCGATGTCGCTGGTGTCGCTGCTGCCCGTGCTCATCTTCTTCGCCGTCGCGCAGAAGCAGCTCATCCGCGGCATCGCCACCACGGGGCTCAAATGAGGATCCTGTTCACCGGCGAGCACGACGAGAGCGTGCGCCGCGGCGTACGCGCGGCGGCCCCGGAGGCGAGGGTCACGTTCGGGGCGGACCTGGCCGAGGGGATCGAGGAGGCGGACGCCGTGGTCGGCCACGTGCCGGACCCGCTGCTGGCCAGGGCGCGCAGGTTACGCTGGGTGCACAGCCCGGCCGCCGGCGTGGGCGGCGTGTTGTCGGGCGCGCTGCTCGATGGCGACCTGACGCTCACGTCCTCCGCGGGCAACGGCGCGATCCCGCTGGCCGAGCACGCGATGTTGCTGCTGCTCATGCTCAGCAGGGACGCGCCCCGCTGGCTGCGCGCGCAGGCGGAGCGCCGCTGGGACCGCTACACGCACGGCGAGCTGGCCGGCGCGACCGTCGGGCTCTACGGGCTGGGCAACGCGGGGCTCGACCTGGCGGCCAAGGCGAAGGCGTTCCACATGCGCGTGCTGGGCATGCGCCGCAGGGCCGGCGTGCCCACGCCGGGCGTGGACGAGCTGTTCGGCCAGGACGACTTTTCCCGGTTCCTGGCCGCGTGCGACTTCGTGGTGGTCACCGCGCCGCTCACGGCGGCCACCGCGGGGCGTTTCGACCGGGTCGCGTTCGCCGCGATGAAACGTACGGCGTGCTTCGTCTGCGTCTCGCGCGGCGGCATCGCGGACGACGACGCCCTGCTCGACGCGTTGCGGCGGGGTGAGATCGCGGGTGCGGGGCTGGATGCGCACGGCGTGGAGCCGCTGCCGGCGGAGAGCCCGTTCTGGACGCTGCCGAACGTCATCGTCACCCCGCACAACGGCGCCACCACAGGAGGCACCGCGCGTCGCGGGGTGCGGATCATGCTCGACAACGTGGGCAGGTTCGCCCGCGGCGAGCCGCTGCGCAACGTCGTCGACAAGGGGGCCGGGTATTGAGAGCTAGTATACTTGTCTGACGATTCTGCTCGGCGTTCGGCGATCCTTGGGAGGGGTCCTTTGGACGGCCAGACCAGCTTTTCTCTCGGACCGTCGTCTCTGACGGAAGCGCTCTACGAATCCGTGCGCAAGCGCATCGTCAACGGTGAGATCGCCCCGGGGGAGAAGCTCACCGAGATCCGCATCGCCGGCGAATACAGCGTCGCACGGCCCACCGCGAAGGCCTGCCTGGAGCGGCTCACCGCGCTCGGGCTGCTGCGCCGCACGACCCACAAGACCGCGGTCGTCCCCAAGCTCGACGAGGACGACATCCGCGACCTCTACTTCAGCCGCGAGACCGTCGAGCGCGCGGCGGTCGCGGCGCTCGCCCGCACCGCCACCGTGCCGCAGGCGGCCGCCCGCGCGCAGGCGGCGATGAAGGCGGTGGCCGGCGACATGGCCTTCGCCAGCCAGGTGGAGGCCGACATCGCGTTTCACTCCGCGCTGGTCGCGGCCGTGGGCAGCCGGCGGCTGGCGCGCATGCACGAGGTGATCCTCGGCGAGGTGCATTTGACGATGGGCCAGTTCCAGGCCCACAGGACCACGCACCCGATGAACGTGGTGCACGAGCACGACGACATTCTCAAGGCGATCGGCGACGGCGACCCCGAGCGGGCCCAGCAGCGCCTCGCCCACCATCTCGACCAGGCCCAGGGCCGCCTGCTCGGCCAGTTGCGCCGCGAGCGGTCGGAAGAGGCCACCGCATAGGAGCTCATGTGACCAGATGGACCGTCAACTGCTCGATTCTCTACACCGGCCTGCCCCTGCTCGACCGCCCGGCCGCGGCGGCCGCCGACGGGTTCACGGCGGTGGAGTTCTGGTGGCCGTGGCCGCGGGCCGTGCCCGCCGACCGTGACGTGGACGCGTTCGTACGCGCCGTCGAGGACGCGGGCGTGCGGCTGACCGGGCTCAACTTCTTCGCGGGCGACATGGCGGCCGGAGATCGCGGCCTCGTGTCGTGCCCGGGGCGCTCCCGCGAGCTGCTCGACAACATCCCCGTGGTGGCGGCCATCGGCGAGCGGCTCGGCTGCCGGGCGTTCAACGCCCTCTACGGCAACCGCGTCGAAGGGATCGACGCGAAGGAGCAGGACGACCTGGCCGTGGAGATGCTGACGGCCTGCGTGCGGGGCGTCGACGGCACCGTGCTGGTCGAGCCGGTCAGCGGCGCGCCGCACTATCCCCTGCTGACGGCCGCCGACGCGGTGGCCGTGCTCGACCGGCTGGGTGACGTGCCCGGCGTGGGGCTGCTGGCCGACTTCTACCACCTGGCCGTCAACGGTGACGACGTGCCCGCCGTCATCGAGCGGCACGCCGCGCGCATCGCCCACGTGCAGATCGCCGACGCCCCCGGCAGAGGCGCGCCGGGCGAGGGCGCGCTGCCGCTCCGGCGGTGGATCGATGACGTGTACGCCGCCGGATATAACGGATATGTCGGCCTGGAATACCGCTCCGACGGTCACGGCACCTTCGACTGGCTGCCCCACGCGGAGCGAGCCGCCGCCCCAGAGAGACCGGCGCGATAGAGATCGGCGCGATCAAGACTCCCGCGACGGAGAGACCCGACCGGCAGGGATCGCAACAGCGTCGCGACCATGCGCGCAGCCGCACGGTTGGGATGGCTGGAATCCCCCGGATTCATCCGTGGGAAGCGCTTCAAGGGAGAGGAACGTCGTGAGCACCATCGCCTTCATCGGCCTCGGCATCATGGGCAGCCCCATGGCCGTGCACCTGGTCGAGGCCGGGCACACCGTGGCCGGCTACAACCGCTCGCCCGAGAAGACCAAGGCCCTGGCCGAGGCGGGCGGCCGGGTGGCCGCCTCGATCGCCGACGCCGTGACGGGGGCCGACGTGGTCGCCCTCATGGTGCCCGACTCTCCCGACGTGCAGGCCGTGCTGACCGGGGATGACGGCGTGTTCGCACACGCCGCGCCCGGCACATTGATCATCGACTTCTCCTCGATCCGGCCCGACGTCACCCGCGAGCTGGCTGGAGAGGCGGCCGCCCGTGGCCTGCGCTATCTCGACGCCCCCGTCTCCGGAGGCGAGGCGGGCGCCAGGAACGCCGCTCTGTCGATCATGGTGGGTGGCGAGAACGACGTCTTCGCGGCGGCCAAGCCGATCTTCGACGCGGTCGGCAAGACCGTCGTGCACGTCGGGCCGAGCGGCGCGGGCCAGACGGTCAAGGCGGCGAATCAGCTCATCGTCGCCGCGAACATCGAGGCGCTGGCCGAGGCGGTCGTGTTCCTGCGGGCGTATGGCGTGGAGCTGGAGGCGGCGCTGGACGTGCTGGGCGGCGGCCTGGCGGGCTCGGCGGTGCTGGCCCAGAAGCGCGGTAACATGCTGAACCACGCGTTCGAGCCCGGCTTCCGCATCGCCCTGCACCACAAGGACATGGGCATCGTCACGTCGGCGGCCCGCGAGGCCGGGGTGGTGCTGCCGCTCGGCGCGCTGGTCGCCCAGCTCGTGGCCGCCGCCAACGCGTCCGGCGACGGCGCACTCGACCACTCCGCGCTGCTCCGGGGCGTCGAACGCCTCTCCGGCGACCTGTAGGGCCGCCGAGAGGCTCAGCTCTCGCGCTCGGCGGAGAAGCGCCGGGTCAGCTCTTCCGCCGTCAGCGGCTGCTCGGGCGGGGAGGGCGCCGGGTGGGCGCGCATGCCGGCGAGCACCAGGCGCACCGCCCGCTCCCGCAGCTCGTCGCCCAGGGCGGCGGGCAGGGTGGGCAGCCCGCGGACGAGCAGGCCGACGACCCCCATGACGTCGCCCGTGCCGACGTCGGTGCGCAGCGCCCCCTCGTCATGGGCGGCGCTCACGATCTGGTCGAGGACCTCCAGCAGGCGCACGCGGCCCTCGTTGATCTCGGGCGTGCCGGCCACGCGGTGCACCTGCGCCCCCGCGACCGAGATGAGCAGGTCGAGCCGTAGGCCGGCGCAGCCGCGCACGAACCGGCTGAGCGCGTCCCACGCCCAGGTCTCCTCCTCGCGCGCCTTCTGCGCGAGCGCGATCATGCGTTCGAGGGCGTCGGCCAGCACGGCGTGGATCAGGCTGTCGCGGTCGGGGAAGTGCCGGTAGAGCGTGCCCGCCCCCACGCCGGCGAGCCGTGCGACCTCGTCCATCGTGGCGCCGGGGCCCTGCTCGGCGAACACCTCCCTGGCCGTGTCGATGATCAGCTCCCGGTTGCGTTGTGCGTCCGCTCTCAGTTGGCCCGGCGCGCGCATATCGGCTGGCCGCCTCTCGTGTGCTGGAGATCGCTTGACGTGGCTCTCCACAGCAGCATAACGTCTGGAAAGCGGAGAAAATTTCTCCGATTATTGCGCTGTGGAGGAATGCGCCCATGATGAAGGCACTGGTCGCCAAGGACTACGGCCCGCCCGGTCTGCTCCAGATCGAGGACCTGCCGATTCCCGAGCCGCGCCCCGGCCAGATCCTGGTGAAGGTCGCGGCGGCCTCGCTCAACCCCGCCGACCTGATGCTCACGAGCGGGGCCATCAAGGACAGCTTCGGGCTCCGCTTCCCCTACGTCCCCGGCACCGACTTCGCGGGCACGGTCACAGGGCTCGGCCCCGGCGTGACCTCCTTCGCGACGGGCGACGAGGTGTTCGGGTTCGGCGCCCCGCCCTCGTACGCCGAGCGCTTCGGACTGACCGCGGTCACCTCGGGCGCGCTCGCCGAATATGCGACCTTCCAGGCCGAAGGCCCTTACGTCGCCACGAGGCCGGAAGGGCTCGCGCCCGAGACCGCCGCGGCGCTGGCGAGCACCGGCATGACAGCCGCGGTGGCCCTGGAGGACGGCGCGTTCCTGCCCGGCGAGCGGGTGCTGGTCATCGGCGCGACAGGCGGCATCGGGAGCATCGCCGTGCCCCTGCTGGCCATGGAGAAGCAGGCCGAGGTCATCGCCACCGCCATCCCCGAGCACGCCGGCTACGCGCGCGCTCTCGGCGCGTCCGCCACGATCGACTACCTGACATGCGACGTCGTCGAGGAGACCCTGCGCCTGCACCCCGGCGGCGTCGACGCCATCGTCAACCTGGTGCTCGACGGCGAGCGGCTCACCGAGGCGGTCAAGGCGCTCCGCCCCGGCGGCCGCCTGATCACCACGACGCTCGGCTCGCTCGGCCACGGCTCCCTGGGCAGGGACGACCTCACCGTACGGGTCGTCAACGGCCCTCCCAGCCTGCGCCCCGGCACCTTCCCCACGCTCGCCGCCCGCGCGCTCGACGGGACACTCGGCGACATGATCAGCCGCCGTTACCCGTTCGCCGAGGCCGGGCGGGCCCTGCAGGACCTGGCCGCCGCCCAGCACACCCGCGGCAAGTACGTCGTCTCGATGCCGCACGCTCAGACCGGCCGCCCTCGGTAGACCTTCCTGCCCCGGGTCCACACCATCTCGATCGAACCGAACCCGGGTGTCAGACGTGGTGTACAGCCTCGAAGTGCTGCGCTGAACCAGAAACGCCCGGACGGACGTCCGGGCGCGAGCCTGGGGCAAGGGAAGTTCCTCCTCCCCGCGATGTACGGTCAGGCGCGCCGGCCCAGGCTGAACGTCGGCTGTCCTGGAACGCTCTGCTGGGCGTCCAGCGCCTTGTCGTCCAGGATCGGCGCCGCGTCCTCCGACACGAAGACGCGTACGTCTCCCTTCTCCACAACCTGGTCGCCCGCGTACGGGGTGCTCACCAGGGTGACTTCGAGTGTTCCCGCCTCGTCGGTCTTCGGGGCGATGCGCAGGCCGGCGTCGGCGGGCACGTCCTCCCCGATCATGAGGTCGCGGATCGCCTCAACGGCGTTGTCTGTCAGTGTCAGCACAACAGACTCCTTTTCGCTCGCGAAACCTTCGCCTCCCCTCCGGCCTCCGCCCCAAACCCGGGTCGGCCTCCGCCCCGAACCCGGCGGCCCGGCATGCCCGTAGGGGTCGCGGGTAGCGGACGCTCATGACCAAGACCGACAAAGCCGTGATGGACGTGCTGCTCGACCGGTACGGCCGCACGTTCGCGAGCGAGGCCGGAATCAAGCTGGCCGACCAGCCGAGACCGCTCTACCAACTGCTTGTCCTGTCCACCCTGCTCAGCGCGCGGATCTCGGGGGACGTGGCGGTGGCGGCCGCCCGGGAGTTGTTCGCGGCCGGGTACTCCACGCCGAAGGCCATGCGGGAGGCGACCTGGCAGGACCGGGTGGACGCGCTGGGCCGCGGCCACTACCGCCGCTACGACGAGCGCACCGCCACCATGCTGGGCCAGGGGGCCGAACTGCTCCTCGACCGGTGGAGGGGCGACCTGCGCCGCCTGCGCGACGAGGCGGGCGGAGATCCGCGCGGGATCGCCGGCCTGCTGACGGAGTTCCCCGGCATCGGGTCGACCGGCGCGGACATCTTCCTGCGCGAGGTCCAGGCCGTCTGGTCCCAGGTCGCGCCGCACCTGGACAAGAAGGTGCTGGACGGCGCGGCCAACGTCGGGCTGCCACGCCAGGAGCGCTCCCTGGCCCGGCTGGCCCGCTCCGGCGACGAACTGGCCCGCCTGTCCGCCGCACTCGTACGGGTGTCCCGCAGCAAGAGGACCGCCGAGGAGGTGAAGTCCGCGGCGGCCCGCTGACGGCGGCCCGCTGACGGCGGCGGGCTGACGGCGGCGGGCTGACGGCGGCGGGGAAGGCGGCGCGTCGAAGGCGGTGCGTTCGGAGGTGGTGCATTGGAGATGGCGCGTCGAAGGCGGTGCGTCGGGGTGGTGCATGGGAGGTGGCGTCGAAGACGGCGCGGTGAGGAACGTGCGGGAAGGCAGCGGGGAGCCGTGGATCCGCTCTGTTAGGTTCGACGTATGGGTGAGTTTGTGAGCGTCGAGGTGGCCGACCAGATCGCCACGATCCGTCTTGACCGTCCGAAGATGAACGCCCTCAACGGCCAGGTCCAGCAGGAGATCGGCGAGGCCGCCGGCCTCGTCGACGCCGACCCGCAGGTGCAGGCGGTGATCATCTACGGAGGCGAGAAGGTCTTCGCGGCGGGCGCCGACATCAAAGAGATGGCCGACATGTCCTATGCCGACATGTCCACTCATTCCCGTATGCTCCAGGCCTGCTTCACCGCGGTCACCCGCATCGGCAAGCCGGTCATCGCCGCCATCACCGGCTACGCCCTGGGCGGCGGCTGCGAGCTCGCCCTCTGTGCCGACTTCCGGGTCGCCGGAGAGTCGGCCAAGCTGGGGCAGCCCGAGATCCTGCTCGGCATCATCCCCGGCGCGGGCGGCACCCAGCGCCTGCCCCGCCTGGTCGGCCCGGCCCGAGCGAAAGATCTGATCTTCACGGGCCGCCACGTGCCCGCCTCCGAGGCCCTCGCGATGGGCCTGGTCGACCGGGTGGTGCCCGACGAGCAGGTCTACACCGCCGCCCTCGAATGGGCCGCCACCTTCGTCGGCGGCCCCACGGTCGCGCTCCGCGCCGCCAAGCAGGCCGTTGACCAGGGGTTGGAGGTCGACCTCGACACCGGTCTCGAGATCGAGCGGCTGCAGTTCTCCGGCCTCTTCGCCACCGACGACGCCAAGATCGGCATGCGTGCGTTCGCCGAGAAGTCCAAGCCCAAATTCACCGGGCGATAGCGCTCTTCTGGACATGTCACCGCAAACTGGAGGCAGCTGCCGGGGCGGCTGATAACCCCTCGGTAGCTTCGTCCGTCGCAGCGGTGGTTTGCCACTATGGTGGCGTTTCATGATGCGCGTTCCCGTCCCTGCCCGGCTGCGCAAGGCCGTGCGTACGTGGTTCGACTCCCGTTACATCTCCATCGCCGATCACCGCCAGGACATCAGGGACGCGCTCTGGGAGGTCCAGACCCTGCGGCGGGAGATGGTGACCCTCCAGGGCGAGGTGGAGCGGCTGCGGAACGCGCGCCCGCCGGCGGCCGGCAACAGGGCCGACGACGCCCACCGGCTCGCTCAGGAGACGGCCAAGGCGCTGGACGGAGTGCTCCAGAACGAGGTCCTCGTCTGGCAGGCCATCGACGACCTGCGTACCCGCCTGCCCCGGGGAGACGCCCCAGCGGGCGGCCGGGCGGGCGGCCGGGCGGCGGACGAGCGGGCACGGGGGCGTTCCGAGGAGCAGCCGTGCGCGTGACCTGGACCGGCGCGGATCTGACGTTCCGCCTCGACCCGGACGACGAGATCACCGGCAAGGCCTCCGACGAGCACCCCATCAAACTCGCCATCAACTCCTGCTCCGTCGGCGGCGTCCCCGACGACGCCCACCCCGATCTCTTCGCCCTCGCCGCCTGGACGGTCGTGGCGCCGTGGACCCGCCGGCGCATCTCCTTCGACCGGGCCGTATCGGCGGAGCTGGCCGAGGCCCTGCACGCCGGCTGGGGGATCGAGGCGGGACCTGTAGGGGCGGAGCCGCGCAGGCCAGGGGCCAGGCTCGCGATCTCGTACAGCGGCGGAGCCGACTCCGTCGCGGCGGCCGCCATGTTCCCGGAGGCGCCGTTCGTGCACTTCCAGCGGGTGACGCACCGGCGGGTCCCCAACCGCTGGCCCCACTACCGGTCCGACGTGCTGGCCAGGCTCGCCGAGCGGACAGGCCGCGAGTTGTCCACGGTCACCTCCGACCTGGAGTACACCCTCGCCGAGCCGCGTCCCGGCTATCCGGAGCACCACGCGGTGGCGGTGGGCGCGCTGCTCCTGGCCGAGCAGCTGAACCTGGGCGGGCTGGCCTTCGGCTATGAACTCGGTTCACGCTGGCTAGGCGGTGATCGCTACGTGTTGCGCTACACGCCTGACAACCCCATGTGGGCGCCGCACGGCAGATGGGGCAGGTTGTTCGCGGCGGCGGGCGTGCACATCGTGCTGCCCGTGGGCGGCGTGAGCGAGGCGGTCACCATGCGCCTGGCCCTCGACTCCCATCTGAAGAAGTACGTGCGCTGGTGCCTGCGCGGCAGCGACGGGCCGTGCCGCACCTGCGGCAAGTGTCTCTACAAGGAGCTCATCCAGGCCGCCGTCGAGCGCCGCCCGCTCGACACCCCCATGACCGCCGCGCACCGCGCCGCCCGGTCGTGGCTCAAGAAGCCGCCCTACGGCGGCCAGGAGATGGTCGAGTACGGGCTGGCGCGCGTCCCCGGCATCGAGCACACCCTCTTCGCCGGAGCGCTCGACTATTTCGACGCCACGGAGGAGTCCACGAGCTGGCTGGACCACTGCTACCCGCCGGCCCTCGACGAGATCCCGGCGCGGTGGCGTGCCGAGGCGGCCGCGTACATCGAGGCGAACGTCGGGCTCATGACGGAGGATGAGGTGCGGCGGGTGGAGACCTGGGGTTCCTGACGACACCGTCACAACGTTATGGCGGGTGGCCGGGCAGGCGTGGAGCGATGAAGGAGCAGGGCACGTGAAGGTCTATCTGTCGGTGGACATGGAAGGCGTGACGGGGTTGACGGACCCCGAGGAGATGCACGCGGGCAAGCGCGGCTACGAGCGCGGCTGCGAGCTGATGACCGCCGACGCCAACGCCGCCGTCGAGGGCGCGTTCGACGCGGGGGCGGTCAGCGTGCGGGTCAACGACGCCCACGGGTCCACCAAGAACCTCCGGATCGACCTGCTCGATCCCCGGGCCAGCCTCATCCGGGGGCCGGGCAAGGCACAGCGGATGGCGCAGGGGCTCGACGGGTCGTTCCAGGCCGCCTGTTTCGTGGGCTATCACGCCCGCGCCGGCGTGCAGGACGGCGTGCTGAACCACACCTGGATGGGCAAGGAGATCCAGAACGTCTACCTCAACGGCGAGCTGTGCGGGGAGACCCGGCTCGTCGCCGCGTGCGCCGGGTTCCACGGGGTGCCGGTCGCGGTGGTGACGGGGGACGAGGCCGTCGGCGAGGAGGCGCGCGAGCTGCTCGGCGACGTCGAGACGGTCGTGGTGAAGAAGGGGATCGACAAGTTCTCGGCCGAGCTGCTGGCGCCGAGCGTCGCACAGGCAAGGATCCGTGAGGCCACGGCGCGGGCGCTCGGCAGGTTGAGCGACTTCACGCCATATGAGGTGGCGGCGCCGTACACGCTCGGGGTGGAGTGGAACTCCACCGCCATAGCCGCCGCTGTGGCGCTCATCCCCGGTGTGAAGTCCGCGGGGTCGCGTCACACGGAGTTCACCACCGACGACTTCACCCAGATCATGGCGCTGTTCGGCATCTTCGCCACCATCGGCGGCCAGGTCGCCTGCGGCAGCGGACCGTACGGCTGAGGCGAAGGTGACCAGAGTGACGGCGAAACCCCGGGATCGGGTGTAGGGGGCGGGTGACGTGGAAGGCGCGGCGCTGACCCGGCGTGGGCTGCTCGTCGGGATCGGCGCGGTGGGCGGCGCGGGCGCCATGTACGCGGCCATGGGCGCGTTAGGGCTGGCGCCCTCGGAGCAGTCCAAGGATTACGTGGCACCCAGGCCGGGCGACTTCACCCTGCGCGGCAAGGGCACGGCCAAGGTCGTGATCATCGGCGCGGGGGTGGCGGGGCTGACGGCGGCGTACGAGCTGGGCAAGGCCGGTTATGACTGCACGCTGCTGGAGGCCAGGGAGAAGGCCGGCGGGCGGAACCTCACGCTGCGCGGCGGCGACCGCCTCGGCGAGCTGAACGGCCCGGCGCAGGAGGTGGCGCTCGGCGAGGGCGTCTACTTCAACGCGGGCCCCGCCAGGATCGCCCCGTGGATGGTGACCCTCGACTACTGCCGCGAGCTGGGCATCCCGATCGAGACCTTCGTCAACGACAACGCCGCCGCGTACGTGCACACCAACGGGCGGACGATGCGGGCGCGCACCGCCCGAGCCGACATGTATGGATATGTCGCGGAAATGTTGGCTAAAGCCACAAATGGCGGCGCACTGGACAAGGCCATCACGAAGGACGACCAGGAACGCCTGCTCGATTTCCTCAGGAGGTTCGGTGACCTGGGCCCCAGGCTGGAATATGAAGGCTCGTCGCGCCGCGGTTTCACGAAATTTCCGGCAATAGACGGTGGTGTCATCCTCGACGCCCCCGGCTCCCTCCACCAGATCCTCGCCGCGGGCACCGGCCGCGCCATCACCAACAACTTCGGCTTCGACCAGGCCACCCCCATGTTCCAGCCCGTCGGCGGCATGGACGCGATCGTCACCAGGCTGGTGGAGGCGGTGGGCGAGGACACCATCACGACGGGCGCCAAGGTCACCAAGATCACCACCCTGGACGACGGCGTCGAGGTCGTCTGGACCGGCGGCAGCGTCAAGGCCGACTACTGCATCGCCACTCTCCCGCCGCACATCCTCGCGAAGATCCCGCACAATCTCGGAGCCCAGGTCACCACGGCGCTCAAGACACCGGTCCCGGTCGCCGCGGGAAAGATCGGCCTGGAGTACGGCAGACGCTGGTGGGAGCTGGAGGACCACATCTACGGTGGCGTGACGGAGACGGACCTCGACATCACCCACATCTGGTACCCGTCCCACGACTACCACGCCGAACGCGGCCTCCTGGTCGGCTACTACAACGCCGAGCGCGACGCCGAGCTGTACGGAGCACTCACCCCCGACGACCGCAGGCGCAGGGCGCTCACCCAGGGCAAGAAGATCCACGGCGAGAAGTACCGCCAGAACCTCCTGTCCAGCGTCTCCATCGCGTGGGAGCGACAGGAGCACATCCAGGGCGGCTGGGTGCGCTGGCCGTCCTTTGATTCGTCCTTCACTTTTCTGCAACGCCCCGCCGGAAGGGTTTACTTCGCGGGCGACTGGCTCACCCATCTGATCGCCTGGCAGGCGGGGGCCATGGAGTCCGCCCGCAGTGTCGTCACGCTGCTGCACCAGCGAGTGCTGCAGTCCCCGTGACGTCGCACGCTGCTCCGACACCCGGGTTAGGGTCCAAGGAGAAGCGATCGAGGAGATGGGATGAGCTTGCACTGGGTGCCCGCGACCGAACGGATCGACCTCCTTGCCGATCCGGTGGCGCGGGCCGTCCCGCACGTGGAGGGCGTCGAAGTGGCCGGGATCGACCCCGATCTGGCCGACACGGCGGCGTTCTGCGAGCGCTACTCCGTGCGGCTCGACGAGTCGGCCAACTGCGTGGTGGTGGCCGCCAGACGAGGCGGTGAGATCCGCTACGCCGCCTGCATGGTGCTCGCGACGATGCGAGCCGACGTGAACGGCGTCGTGCGCAGGCATCTCGACGCCAGGAAGGCGAGTTTCGCGCCGATGGCGGACGCGGTCGAGCTGACCGGCATGGAATACGGCGGCATCACGCCATTGGGGCTGCCGGAGGATTGGCCGATCCTGGTGGACACGCATGTCGCAGAGCACCCGAGGGTGGTGATCGGAAGCGGTGCGCGCAGGTCGAAGCTGGCCGTCTCCGGGGCCGGGCTGGCCGGGCTGAAGGGGGCCGAGGTTCTCTCGCTGGCCGGTTGACACAAACTGAAGCCGATTTGAGACCGTTGGATGGGAAACCGATGAGCCCTTTCCGGACGTTGTACGAGTGGGAATGTGGCCTCATGGTTCATCTCGTGGGCGGGGACTAAGCCGATATGGTGCTTCATGCCATGAACGATGACCGACTTGGCCCTTACCGGTTGCTCAGGCGGCTCGGTGAAGGCGGGATGGGCGTTGTCCACCTCGCTGCCGACCCGCAGGGGCGCCAGGTGGCGGTCAAGGTCCTGCGCGGGGAGGTCGCCGGCGACGAGGTCGCCAGGCGGCGGCTTTCGCGCGAGGTCGAGACCATGCGCAGGGTGCGGAGCAAATACATCGCCGAGGTGCTCGACGCCGACGTGACCGGCCATCGCCCCTACATCGTCACCCGCTACGTGCCCGGCCGTCCCCTCGACGAGATCGTCAAGGACGACGGCCCGCTCGACCTGCCCGCGCTGGTCAAGGTCGCGAACGGGGTGGCGTCGGCGCTGGCCGTGGTGCACTCGGTGGGGGTGATCCACCGCGACCTCAAGCCGGGCAACGTGCTGATCCTCGACGGCGAGCCCGTGCTGATCGACTTCGGCATCGCGCAGGCGGTCGACGCGACGCGGCTGACGCAGACCGGCATGTTCATCGGCACGCCCGGCTATCTCGCGCCCGAGATCATCGAGGGTCAGGAGGCCGGCCCCGAGGTCGACATCCACGCGTGGGCGGGCACGCTGCTGTTCGCCGCGACGGGCCAGCCGCCCTTCGGCAAGGGCACGCTGGAGATGGTCTTCTACAACATCACGGCGGGTAAGGCCGACATCAGCGCCGCCCCGGAGACGCTGCAGCCGCTGCTCAAGGCGGCCTTCCAGCGCAATCCGGCCAAGCGCCCCAAGGCGGCCGACCTGGCCGAGCAGACCGCCAGGATGATGCCCCGGCCGCCGCGGGGCGGCGCGCCCGACGAGCTCTCCACCCTGCCGCGGCCCGGCACGTCTCCGGCCGGCCTTCCGGTCCAGCCGCCCCCGGCCGACAAGCCGCCCCACGACGTGTCCACGCCGCCGGTGACGCCGCGGCGGCTGCTCGAGAGCCAGGACCACCCGGTCACCCCGCCACCGCAGGATCAGCAGTACGTCTCGCTCCTGCCCAACCAGCCCGACCCCTGGCCGACCCGCAGGGTGTCGCCGGAGGAGCTGCGCAGGATCCAGCGTGAGAGCGGGGTGTCGCAGCCCTGGCAGGCGCAGCCGGGCGCCCGCAACGTGCCGCCGGGTGAGGCCGACGTGCCCACCAGGCGGGTGCGGCCCGACTCACCCGAGTTCCGCGGGCTCACCGCCGGCCCGCCCGCCGAGGCCAGGCCCGGCACGGGTCCGGGCCCCGACGGCAGGCCCAGTGGAGGGGCAGGTCCTGGCCGGTCCGGCCCCGGCCACGACTACGTCAGGCCGGGGCCCACGCCGGCGCAGCCGCCGCCCTACATCCCGGCACAGCAGCACTACCAGCCGGGCCCCACGAAACGTGAGCCCTTCATCCCGGCCGTGTCTCCGGGCAATGTGCTGCAGCGTTCCAGGGCCTACGGCGTGGCGAGCGCCATGCTGCTCGTCCTCATGATCGTGGCGGCCGTGCTCGCGCCCGTGCTGGTGGCGGTCCTGGCGATCCCAATCGCGGTGCTGCTGCGGGCGGCCGACCTCGCGCAGCCCGCGCTGATGGCGCGCCGTGCCGCGGGCGCGGCGGCGCTCGACGTGGTCAGGGTGCTCTCCTACCCCAAAGAACTCGGCAAATCGGCGGGCATCACGCTCGCCCTGCTGCTCTACGCCGTCATCCTGGGATTGCCGGTGACGCTGCTGCTCACCGTGGTCGCCAGGATGGACCCGTCCTACGCCCTGGCGTGGGGCGCCGCGATCGCCCTATGGACCGTCTGCGCGGGTCCAGGGGTGGAAGGGCCAGGGAAGCAGATGCGCAGAACGCTCTCATCGCTCGTACCCTCGAGAACAGCGGCGATGGTGATGGCTGGAGTTCTCGCGGCGGGTGCCGCGCTCTCGCTGATCCTCGCTTACGGCACGTTCGGGGACAAGCCTAGGGGGGCCGTATGGACTCCGCTGAACGTCGATCCAGTGGTGAAGCAGCTCGAAAGTCTGAGGGGGAATTCCGGAGGATGACGCGGGGAAGGTGGCGATGAACACCCAGGCACCAGAGCGCCTCGGCCCATACCGGCTGGTCAGGAAGATCGGCGAAGGCGGCATGGGGGTCGTCCACCTCGGTCTCGACGGTGACGGCCGCGAGGTCGCGATCAAGGTGCTCCATCCGCACGTGGCCGCCGACCTCAAGGCACGCGACCGGCTGACCCGCGAGGTCGAGACCATGCGCCGGGTGCGCAGCCCGCACGTGGCCGAGGTGATCGACGCCGAGCTCGTCGGCGGCCAGCCCTATGTCGTCACCCGCTTCGCGCCCGGCCGCACGCTGGAGGACACCGTCCTGGCCGAGGGCCCCCTGGCGGCGCGCGACCTCATCAGGCTCGCCCAGGGGCTCTGCAGGGCGCTGGTGGCCATCCACGCGGCCGACGTGATCCACCGCGACTTCAAGCCGTCCAACGTGATGCTCGTCGACGGCGAGCCGCTGGTCATCGACTTCGGCATCGCCCACCTGGTGAACGCCACCAGGCTCACCCAGACCGGCATGTTCGTCGGCACGCCCGGCTATCTCGCGCCCGAGATCATCCGTGACTCCGAGATCACCCAGGCGGCCGACGTGCACGCGATGGCCTCGACGGTGTTCTTCGCCGCGACGGGGGCGCCGCCGTTCGGCACGGGCACGTTCGAGGCGGTCTGCTTCAACATCATGGAAGGGCGGGCGCAGATCGACAAGGCGCCCGCGTGGTTGCGCGGCTGGCTCACCCGCGCGCTGCAGGTCGACCCGTCGGCCCGGCCCGACGCGCACGAGTTGCTGCGGATGGCCAAGGCGCTCGACCCGTCGGTGACCGCGTTCAACGAGGCCTCGTTCGACGGCCCCACGGGCACCAAGCGCATGGGCGACCGTACACGGACCATGGACACGTTCTCCGATCTGCTGCCGCCGGTCGAGTACGACGCGCCGCCGGCGCCCCAGCGGCGTGCGGAGCCGCCTGCACGGCGTGAGGAGGCGCCGCCGCGACGTGACGAGCGGCCGCCGCCCTACGTGCCCGCGCCGGTTTCCGCCAGGCCTCCCGCGCAGCGTGCCGACCAACACGTGGCGGGCTACGCCGCGCCGCGGCCCACTTCACCGGCGCAGGTCAGGCCCTATACACCGCCGCCCGAGCCGCGGAAATACACCCCGCCGTCCGAGCGGAAGAAATATCTCTTCGGCAGCCAGTTCGTGGGGCTGCTCATGCTCGTCACCCTGGTCGCGCTGACCGTGATGATGCCGGTCATGGTGGGCGCGATCGCCGTCGTGATCGTGCTGGTGCTGCGCATCGGCGAATACCTCTTCGGCGACCTGGTCAAGCGGCGCCAGGTGCGGGGGAGCAGCGCGGCCGACCCGTGGCTCGTGGTGGTGGGCACGCCGTGGGCGCTGGTCAAGTCCGCGCTCGTGTCGGCGGTGCACGTGCCGCTGGCGCTGCTGTTCGGCGTGTGCGTCTGGGGCCTGCTCCACTGGGTGGGCCAGATGAGCGTCAACGTGGCGGCGTCCTACGCCGCGGGCGCGTTCGCGGCGGGCCTGTTCGTGTTGCCCGGCGGCGGCGCGCCGCGCAAGGCCGTCACCCGCACGCTCACCGGTGTGCTGCGCAGCCCGGGAGCCGCGCTGGTCGCGGTCGTGCTGATGGGCACGGCGGCGTTGTTCGCGGTGATGTTCGCGCTGGGCCAGGACGCGGTGTGGACACCGTGGCGGGCACCGGAGACCGTGATCGAAGACCTGGCGAGCGACGCCAGGCAGACCACGGTCGGTCTGATCACCGGGATGGTCGACAGCTTGCTCGACGGGCTCGGGCTGGGGTTCCTTACTCCCTGGAACTGAGTGTCCCCGCGGGCTCTCGAGGGGAGAGAAGAAGTATGGGCGACAAGCTCGGTCCGTATGAGCTCCTCTCCCGGCTCGGGGCCGGTGGATTCGGCGAGGTGCACCTGGCGCTCGACGCCGAGGGCCGCACGGTCGCCGTCAAGGTGCTGCATCCGCATGTCGCGGCCGACGGCGGCGCGCTGGCGAGGCTGGCGCGCGAGGTCGAGACCATGCGCGCGGTCGGCGGGCCGCACGTGGCGGAGGTGCTGGACGCCTCGCTCGAGGGTGCCCGCCCCTACCTGGTGACCCGCTACGTCCAGGGCCGGCCGCTCAGCGCGGTGCCCGTGCCCGTCGCCGACCTTCGCCGGCTGGCCGACGGGCTGGCCGACGCGCTGCTCGCCATGCACGAGTCGGGCGTGGTGCACCGCGATCTCAAACCGGCCAACGTGATGATGACCGAGGGCGAGCCGGTCGTCATCGACTTCGGCATCGCCAGCGCCCTCGACTCGTTGTCCGTCACGGCCTCGGGCGCGGTGGTGGGCACGCCCGGCTACCTCGCTCCCGAGGTGCTGGAGGGCAAGAACGCGGGCCCTGAGGCCGACGTGTTCTCCTTCGGGGCGACGCTGGCCTACGCGGCGACCGGGCGGCAGCCGTACGGGCAGGGCCCCGCGTCGGCGGTCGCCTACCGGGTCGTGCACCACGCGCCCGACCTGGAGGGTGTGCCCGGCTGGCTGGAGCCGCTGTTAGCTGAGTGCCTGTCCACCGACCCTGCTGCGCGGCCGACGGCCGCGCAGATCTGTGCCAGGCTCGATGTGGCGCCCGTCTCCCATGTGCCGCGCGTCTTCGCCCAACCGGCACGTCCGCGCTCGGACGCCGACGACACGAGCACGAGGGAGTGGCGGCCGGGCAAGGAGCGCCATCAGCGGTCGGCGGAGGAGTCGAGGGCGCGGCACAGGGAGAAGGTGCGCAGGCGGTGGGTGATCGGCTCAGGGCTGTTCGTGGCGCTGCTGGCCGCCGCCGCCCAGGAGACGCTGCCCGAGGTTGCGCTCTTCCTGCTGGCCGCGTACGCGCTGGGTGTGGTGTCCGACGCCGGGGTGGCGCTCTTCTCGCGCGCCCTCTACCGGCGGCGCCGCGTCGTCACGGATATGGTCAGTGTGGCGGGGGCGGTCGGGCTCTGTTTCGGGCTGGCGGCGGTGTTCAGCACGTTCACCCTGGCCTTGTTCGCGGGCACGGCCCTGGTGGTGGGGATCGTGTTCCTGCTGTCGGCCTGAACCCCGCCGCGAAGGGGCGGGAGGTACCAACAGAATGAAGTTCGGTATGGTGGGGCCGGCGGGACCCTCCCGCCGGCCGCCTTCACCCGGCGGTTGCACTCCGGCTACTCATGGGTAACATAGCGTCAGGCCATGCCCACTGTCGGGCCCTCTGTCGGGAGCCCGGCGGGCACCTGGCAGTCTGGACAGCATTGCATTCGGCGCCCACCGCAGCGAGGCGGTGGCGCACGCGAACACGGGAGGTCGGCCACCGGCCATGAACATCGTCGTCTGCGTGAAGCAGGTCCCCGACACGGCGACCGAGCGCAAGCTGCGGTCCGATGACAACACGCTCGACCGCGACGCCGCCGACGGCGTGGTCAACGAGCTCGACGAATACGCGGTCGAGGAGGCACTGAAGCTCAAGGAAGGCCACGGTGGCGAGGTGACCGTGCTCACCATGGGCCCCGGCAAGGCCACCGAGACCATCCGCAAGGCGCTGGCCATGGGAGCCGACAAGGCCGTCCACCTCAGCGACGACGCGCTCCACGGCTCCGACGCGCTGTCCACCTCGTACGCGATGGCGCAGGCGCTCAACAAGATCGGTTTCGACCTGGTCGTCCTGGGCTCCGAGTCCACCGACGCGCGCACCGGCGTGCTCGCCGCCATGCTGGCGGAGCGCCTCGGCGTGGCGCAGCTGACGCTGGCCAACAAGGTCGACGTCGACGGCACGTCGATCACGATCCAGCGCATCACCGACTACGGCTACGACCGGGTCGAGGCCACGCTGCCGGCCGTCGTGTCCGTGGTCGAGAAGATCAACGAGCCGCGCTACCCGTCGTTCAAGGGCATCATGGCGGCCAAGAAGAAGCCGGTCGAGACGCTGGCCATCGGCGACGCCTCCATCGACCCCTCCCAGGTCGGCCTGACCGCCGCCTGGTCCGAGGTCGTCGACTTCGCTGCCGCGCCGCCCCGCGCCGCCGGCACGATCGTCAAGGACGAGGGCGACGGCGGCGCGAAGGCCGCCGAGTTCCTGGCCTCCAAGAAGTTCATCTGAGCACGGGAGAGAACACCTGATATGTCGGAAATTCTCGTTCTCGTCGAGCAGGCCGAAGGCGAGGTCAAGAAGGTCACGCTGGAGCTGCTGACCCTGGCCCGCTCGCTGGGCACGCCCGCCGCCGTCTGGGCGGGTCCGGGCATCACGCCCGAGGCCAAGGCCAGGCTCGCCGAATACGGCGCGGAGACGATCTACGTCGCAAGTTCGAGCGACATCGTCGACCACGTGGTGGCGCCCAAGGCCGAGCTGCTGGCCCAGCTCGTGGCCGCCAAGTCACCCGCCGCCGTGCTCGTGGCCGCCACGGCCGAAGGCAAGGAGGTCGCCGGCCGGCTGGCCGTCAAGACCGACTCCGGCGTCATCACCGACGCCGTGGGCCTGGGGGAGGGCTTCGTGGCCGACCAGTCCATCTTCGGCGGCGGCGTCAACGTGCACTCCCGGGTGCGCAGGGGCACGCCCATCGTCGCCGTACGCCCCAACTCCACCGCTCCCGAGACCGCCCCGGGCGCCGGCGCCGAGGAGGAGGTGACGGTCGCGCTGACCGACGCCGCCAGGTCGGCCCGCGTCGTCGAGCGGGTCAAGCAGCAGAAGGGCGCCAGGCCCGAGCTGACGGAGGCCGCGATCGTGGTCTCCGGCGGGCGCGGCGTGGGCTCGGCCGAGAGCTTCTCGGTCATCGAGGGCCTGGCCGACGCGCTCGGCGCCGCCGTCGGCGCGTCCCGCGCCGCCACCGACGCCGGCTGGTATCCACACCAGTTCCAGGTGGGGCAGACGGGCAAGACGGTGTCGCCGCAGCTCTACATCGCGGCCGGCATCTCGGGCGCGATCCAGCACCGGGCGGGCATGCAGACCGCGAAGACCATCATCGCGATCAACAAGGACCCTGAGGCGCCGATCTTCGAGCTGGCCGACTACGGCGTCGTCGGCGACCTGCACCAGGTCGTCCCGCAGCTCACCGAAGAGGTCACCAAGCGCAAGTAGGCCGAGGGCTCGGCGAAAGGGCGGCGCCGGATCGTGCGGCGCCGCCCTTTACCGGTGGCCGGCGTGGGGGTCACCGCCCCGGAGGGCGGGGAGGCGTACGTGGAAGGCCGCTCCCTCGCCGGGCGCGGAGCGCACCTCCACGCGGCCCCCGTGGGCGGTGACGATGGAGCGCACGATGGCCAGCCCGAGCCCCGCCCCGCCGGTCGCCCGCGCCCGTGAGCCGTCCGCCCGGTAGAAGCGGTCGAACACCCGCTCCACCTCCTCAGCCGTCAGCCCGGGACCCTCGTCCGAGATGACCAGCACCGCCTCGGCCCCCTCCGTGCCGACCTGTGTGCCGACGCTGACCCTGACCGGCGTGCCCGGCGGCGTGTGGGTGACGGCATTGCCGACGAGGTTGCTGACCACCTGCCGCAGCCGGGCCTCGTCGCCCAGCACGGGGGCGCTCGCCGCCGCACCTCCGTCCGGCCCGGTGAAGGCGATGGGCCTGGACGGGTCGAGCGCGGCGAAGTCGTGCCGGGCGTCGGCGGCAAGGGTGCGCAGGTCCATCGGTGTGAGGTCGAGCGCGGGGCCGTCGGCCTCGTCGAGCCCGGCGAGCAGCAGCAGGTCCTCCACCAGCCTTGCCAGCCGTCCCGACTCGCTCTCGATGCGGGCCAGCGCCGGCTCGGCCTCCGTGCCGCCCATGCGGTACAGCTCCGAGAAGCCCTTGATGCCGAACAGCGGGGTGCGCAGCTCGTGACTGACGTCCGCGACGAACCGGCGCATGCGTGCCTCGGACTCCACCTTCGCCGCGACCCCCTGCTCGATCTGGGCGAGCATCTTGTTGAGCGAGTGCGCCAGACGCCCGAGTTCCGTGTTCGGGGTGGCGGGCTCGGAAACACGCCTGGTCAGGTCGCCGTCGGCGATGGCCGCCGCGGTCTCCTCCACACGGCGCAGCGGGGCGAGCCCCGCCCTGATCGAGAACCCGCCCGCCAGCGCGAGCACGGCCAGCAACATCGATCCCCCGACCAGGCATGCGAGCCTGACCCTGCTGACCGTCGCATTCGTGGCGTCGAGCGACGCGGCCATCACGACGGTGGATGAGCCGCCCCCACCCGCGGCGGCGTACGGCCGCACCACCACCCGCCACTCCGCGCCATCCGCGTCGGCCACCGTGAACGGCTCACCCGCGCGGGCCGTCGCGACGGCGGCGGTCAGCCGGGGCAGTTCGGGCCCCTCCGCCTGGCCCAGCCTGCGGCTCACGGCGCCGTCGGCCGACAGGTAGACCGCGTAACCCGTCTCGGTCAGGTCGAGCTGCCCGAGCCCCTTCCTGATCAGGTCGAGCCGCTCGACGCCCAGCTCGGCCGAGTCGGACTGCCAGAGGCCGAGCGGCGATTCGGCGACCTCTCGCTGGATCGTGTCGACGTGGCCGGGCGGGATGGCGGAGATCACCAAACTGATCGGGGCGAGTTGCGCGTCGACGCGGCCCAGGAGGTGCTGTCTCAGCTCCCGCACCACGATCGAGCTCATCGTCACCAGGCCGACGACGAGCAGCGCGACCGCGATGGCCAGCAGCCGGGCGCGCAACGACAGCCGCCCGAACGTCCCGCGCCCGATCACCGCCTCGGCTCGCGCAGCACGTAGCCGACGCCGTGCACGGTGTGGATCAGCTTCGGCCCGCCGGTGTCGAGCTTGCGGCGCAGATAGCTGACGTAGGTGTCGACGATGCTGGTGTCGCCGGCGAAGTCGTAGCGCCACACCTGCTGCAGGATCTCCGGTTTCGGCAGCACCCGCCCCGTGTTGAGCACCAGGTGGTGCAGCAGCCTGAACTCCGTCGGCGACAGGCGTACGGACCGCCCCGCCCTGGTGACCTGGTGGCCGTCGGGATCCAGTTCGAGATCGCCGACGACCAGTGTCCGGTCGTCGGCGATCACGCCCGTACGCCGGAGAATGGCTCTGATGCGGGCCAGCAGCTCCTCCAGGTCGAACGGCTTGGTCACGTAGTCGTCGCCGCCCAGCCGGAGCCCGTTGATCTTGTCGGCCGCGGTGTCACGGGCCGTCAGGAACAACACCGGCACAGGGCCCGGCCGGCCGCCGGCCCTGGGCAGGCCGCGCAACCTGCGGATGACCTCGAAGCCGTCCAGGTCGGGCAGCATCACGTCGAGCAGCACCAGATCGGGCGGATCGCGCCTGGCCGCCTCCAGCGCCTGCGCCCCCGTCTCCGCCGAGGTCACGGTGAAGCCGGCGAAGCGCAGCGTCGCCGACAGCAGCTCCTTGACCGTCGGCTCGTCGTCGATCACGAGCAGCCGTTCGCCCACGTGACGCACCTCCTACCATCGCGGGTCAGGCATCGTGGTTCCCGAAGTGTACGAACGCCGCGCCCAGCATGGCCGCCACGAACCCGGCCAGCAGCCCGTATCCCGCCCACGCCGGCAACGGCGACGCCCCCGAGACAACCTGGAGCGCGGCGACGTTCGGCCAGTAGACCTCGAGAAGGCCGTTCATGAAGTCGGGCGCGATCGTGGCGAAGAGGGGGAGCAGGAGGAACGCGGTGCTGACGTTGACGGCGGGGGCGGTGCCGCGCAGCAGGAAACCGAGCGACAACCCGAACAGCGCCAGCGCCGTGAGCACCAACGGCCCGGCCAGCAACATCCGCAGCACGGCCGGCTCCCCGGGCGTCATGTGCGACGCCCCGCCCGCCGCCAGCGTGCTCTGGCTGGTCACGTACATCAGCCACACCGAGGCCACGCTCACCGGCAGCGCGGTCATGACCGTCAGGCCCGCCTTGGCGGCGAGCAGGTGGCCGCGCCTGCCGACGGCGGCCAGGCTGGCCCGCATGGTGCCCCCACCATGCTCGGACGAGACGATCAGGACGCCCAGCGCCGCGATCAGCACCTGCACGATGTACAGCCCGCGCATGCCCATCTCCAGCGGCTGGAAGTCGAGCCGTTCCTGGGCCGTGGCCACGGCGTAGTCCCCGGCCGTGGCGTTGCCGAACAGCCACCCCAACATTCCCGCGACGGCGACGCTCGCCGGCGCCAGCACCATGGTGGCCCTGATGCTGCTGAACTTCGTCCACTCCGCCCTGAGGACTCCTGTGCCGATCACCGGGCCGCTCCGTACTCGACGCTGTCGCGGGTGAGCTCCATGAACGCGTCCTCCAGAGACACGCGCCGCTGAGTGAGCTCGAACAGCGGCACGCCCTCCGCGGCGGCCAGACGCCCCACGTCGGGCGCAGTCATGCCGGTGACCAGCAGCTCGTCGTCGTCACCCGCTTGCACGTGCGCGCCCGACAGCTCCAGCCGCCGGGAGAAGGCGGCGGCCTCCGGCGTACGGACGAGCACGGTCGAGCCGGTCTCGGTGAACTCACCGATCTCCGCCTCGGCGATGAGCCGGCCCTTGCCGATGACCACCAGCCGGTCGGCGGTCACGGCCATCTCGCTCATCAGGTGACTGGAGACCAGCACCGTACGCCCCTCGGCGGCCAGGCCGCGGATCAGCGTGCGGATCCACCGGACCCCTTCGGGATCGAGGCCGTTGACCGGCTCGTCGAGCACCACCACCGGCGGGTCGCCCAGCAGGGCGGCCGCGATGCCCAGCCGCTGGCTCATGCCGAGCGAGAACCCGCCCGCCTTCCGGCCCGCCACATCGGCGAGCCCGGCCAGGTCGAGCACCTCGGCGACCCGGCCGGCCGGGATGGAGTTGCTCTGCGCCAGGTAGAGCAGGTGCTTGTAGGCGGTGCGCTGCGGATGCACGGCCTGCGCGTCCAGCATCGACCCGATCACGCGCAGCGGGCTCGGCAGCTCGTGGTGCGGGCGGCCGTCGATCGTGGCGGAGCCCGACGTGGGCAGGTCGAGGCCGAGGATCATGCGCATCGTCGCGGTCTTGCCCGCGCCGTTCGGGCCCAGGAAGCCGGTGACGAGGCCGGGCCGTACGGTGACGGTGAGATCGTCCACGGCGACCACGTCACCGTAACGTTTGGTCAGTGCGTTGAGCTGAATCATGCGATCCAGCCTGCGGTGCCTGGTTGGAGGCGTTCTGAGCGAATCTGTGAGTTCTCTGTGAGCGAAAGCGCCGCCACGTGCGGGTGTGCGGCGCTCCCGCCGGGATCCACAGAGAACTCCCAGTCACGCCAGCGCCCGCCTGAGGCGGGCCGCCAGCTCCTCGGCCTGCTCCTGCGTCCACGGGATCGTGCCGTTCTCGGCCATGAGCGCGTGATACTGCTGCTCGTCGTACGGCGTGCCGGGCGGCAGCGGGGCCACGTGCCAGTGCAGGTGCGCGTTGCCCTGCCGGCTACCCAGCGAGAGCAGGTACGTCCGCTCCGACGGCACCACCGACTCCACGGCCAGCGCCACCTTCCTGACCACCCGCATGAGCTCGAGGTAGGCGTCCTCGCCGAGGTCGCGCACGACGTGCTCGATGTGCCGCTTGGGGCTCACCAGCAGGTAGCCGGGCATGGTGGGGTAGCGGGCCAGGAAGGCCAGGTGGTGGTCGTCCTCGTAGACGATCTGCTCGGCGGCGTAGGCGGGGTCTCCGGCGACGATGGCGCAGATGAAGCAGGGGCTCGACGTCACCCGGGCCACGTACGCCTCGACGTCGAAGGGGACGCTGCGGTCAAGGCTCATCGTACGAGCCTGCCACTCAGGCGGCGGCTTCGGCGGGTTTTCTGACGGGCAGCGGGGTGACCGGGGCGGGCTCCTCGCGCGGGAGCAGGCGGGAGGCCAGCGCGATCAGCACGCCCAGGACGACGGCGACGCCGAGCGCCGTACGCAGGGAGGTGGAGTCCGACAGGAAGCCGATCACCACCGGCCCGAGCAGCAGGCCCGCGTACCCCATGGCCCCCGCCTGGGCGATCGCCGGCCCCGGCGTGTCCGTCACGGTGCCGGCCAGTGACAACGTCAGGGGCGAGATCGTCGCCACGCCGAGCCCGACGAAGAACATCGCCGCCACCGCCACCAGTGCCGCGGGCGCGACCAGCACGACCGCGAAGAAGCCCGCCGTGGCCACCCCGGAGACGGTCAGCATGCCGCGCACCCCGAACCTGGCCCGCAGCCGGTCGCCGGTCAGCCGGGCGGCCAGCATGCCGGTCTCGAAGACGGGGTAGCCGAGCGCCGCCAGTGCTTCGGGGGCGCCGAGCTCGTTACGCATGTAGAGGCCGTTCCAGTCGGCGACCGTGCCCTCGACCATGAACGCGAAGAACATGATCGCGCCGAGCAGGTAGACGACCGGCGGCATGCGGCGCCGGCCCGCCGGCTCGGTGCCGGTGGACGGGGGCTCGGGCAGGTGCGTACGGCCGATCAGCACGGTGACGGGCAGCACGGCCAGGCCGACCAGCGCCACGTTGGCGGTGAACGGCAGGCCGGCGGCGATGGCCAGGCTGCCCAGGGCCCCGGCGGAGATGGCGCCGACGCACCAGCCGGCGTGCATGCCGTTCATCAGCGGCCGGCCGTAGGCCCGTTCGACGGTGGAGCCCTGGGCGTTCATGGCGACGTCCATGACGCCGAAGGCCATGCCGAAGAGCGCCACGGCCACCAGCAGCAGCGGCAGGCCGGGAGCGAGGGCCACGGCCACCAGGCCGAGTGCCGTCAGCGGGCCGCTGATCCGCAGAACCGCCCTGCTGCCCGCGCGGGCCATGACGCGCCGCATGGACTGCATGGTCACCAGGGCGCCCAGGCCCCACACCAGCAGGATCGTCCCGACCATGGCCTCGGACAGGGCCAGCTTGTCGGTCAGGGCGGGGATGCGCACGGTCATCGTGCCCACCATCAGGCCGGCAAGGACAAAGGTGAGGACCGCCCCGTAACGGGCACCCCTCAGCTCGCGGGTCATAGGGCCACACCTCTCACAGAGTCGTTGTCTTCAGTGGTCCGGACGCACGGGCGTCCAGGCAGGGGAGGGCGAGCGGGCTCGCTCGCCGCAGGAGAAAGGCCCCGGCTCGATCGGACCGTGAGGGCCGTGAGCAGGGGTGGAATCGGGCTGGCGCGGAAGCTCCGCACGGAGGGTCGGCTCGGGAGATCCGCACGGGGGCGGGTTGCTCGGGAACCGGGCCCAGGGGATCCGCACGGGGGCCGGCTGCCTGGGAGCCGGAC
>NZ_SMKP01000137.1:0-28729 GCF_004349015.1 Nonomuraea diastatica | reverse complement strand
CTCGCCCAGCACACCCTCAGGATCGGAGAACATCACCTCACGCAAAGGATGCGGCAACAACGGGTCGAGCACCCGGCAGATCTCGTCCAACGCCTCCGCGAACACCGGGAACGCCTCGATGAGAGAAGCCCCCATGCCCACCCGCTGGCTGCCCTGCCCGGCGAACAACAACGCCAGCTTCCCGCCGGAACCACTGCCCGAGATCCCAGCGGAGGGATCATCGGCCAGCGCCCGCAAACCGGCCACCAACTCGTCCCGATCGGCACCCACCACCACCGCACGCTGCTCCAGCACCGCCCGGCCCGACACCAACGACCACGCCACATCCGACACAGAAACGGACGACCGCGATTCCAGCCACGACGCGAGCCGACCAGCCTGCGCCCGCAACGCCCGCACATCCTTCGCCGACACCAGCCACGGCACCACCGGCAGCCGCCGGTCGTCGCGGACGGTCTCGTCGACGGGATCGCCCTGCTCGATGATCACATGCGCGTTGGTGCCGCTCACGCCGAAGGACGAGACGGCGGCCCGGCGCGGGCGGTCTGCCTGGTCCCACGGGCGGGCCTCGGTCAGCAACTCGACCGCACCCGCCGACCAGTCCACGTGCGGAGAAGGCTCGCCCACGTGAAGCGTCTGAGGCAGCACCCCGTGCCGCATGGCCATCACCATCTTGATGACCCCGGCGACACCGGCGGCGGCCTGGGCGTGGCCGAGGTTGGACTTCAGCGAGCCCAGCCAGAGCGGCTGGTCCTGCCGCTCCTGGCCGTACGTGGCGATGAGCGCCTGGGCCTCGATCGGGTCACCGAGCTTCGTGCCGGTGCCGTGCGCCTCAACCACGTCGACGTCAGCCGCCGACAGGCCGGCGTTGGCCAAAGCCTGCCGGATCACCCGCTGCTGCGACGGGCCGTTGGGCGCGGCCAGGCCGTTGCTCGCGCCATCCTGGTTGATCGCGCTGCCCCGGATGACCGCGAGCACCTGGTGGCCGTTGCGGCGGGCGTCGGACAGCCGCTCGACGAGCAGGACGCCGACGCCCTCACTCCAGCCGGTGCCGTCGGCGTCGGCGGAGAACGCCTTGCACCGGCCGTCCGGGGACAGGCCGCGCTGCCGCGAGAACTCCACGAACGTGCCCGGCGAGGCCATCACCATCGCGCCGCCGGCCATCGCCAGGTCACACTCGCCCGACCGCAGGGCCTGCGCCGCCAGGTGCAGCGCCACCAGCGACGACGAGCACGCGGTGTCCACCGTCACCGCCGGGCCCTCGAACCCCAGCGTGTACGACACCCGCCCGGAGGCGACGCTGGCCAGGCCGCCGGTGAGGAGGTAACCCTCCACGTGGTCGGCGCCCTCGTACCGGCGCGGGCCGTACTCCATGGGCGCGATGCCGGTGAACACCCCGGTCTGGCTGCCGCGCAGCGTGGCGGGGTCGATGCCGGCGTCTTCGAGGGCCTCCCACGAGGCCTCCAGCAACAACCGCTGCTGCGGGTCCATCGCCAGCGCCTCGCGCGGCGAGATGCCGAAGAACGCCGCGTCGAAGTCCGCCGCGTCGTAGAGGAAGCCGCCGTGCCGGGTGTAGGTGGTGCCGCGCTTGCCGGGGTCGGGGTCGAAGAGCCGGTCCAGGTCCCAGCCTCGGTCGGTCGGGAACTCGCCCACCGCGTCGCGGGCCTGCGCCACCAGCTCCCACAGGTCCTCGGGCGAGCGTACGCCGCCGGGGTAACGGCAGGCCATGCCGACGATCGCGATCGGCTCGTCGTGGCCGGTCGTGCGGACCGCCGTGGCGGCGGTGGCGGACCCGCCGAGCAGTTCGGTGCGCAGGTGCTCGGTCAGCGCCTGCGGCGACGGGTAGTCGAACAGCAGGGAGCTGGGCAGGCGCAGCCCGGTGGCGGTGTTGAGCCGATTCCGCAGTTCGACGGCGGTCAACGAGTCGAAGCCCGCCTCCTTGAACGCGCCCGTGGCGCTGATGACGTTCGGCGTCACGTGCCCGAGCACCAGGGCCGCCTGGCCGCGTACGAGGTCGAGCAGCGTACGTTCCTGCTCCTCGGGGCTCTGCCCGCGCAGGGCCTGCGCCAGCGGCACCTCGTCCGGCCCGTCGGCCGCGCGGCGCCCGATCGGCTTGCCCAGCATCGCGCGCAGCATGACCGGAGCGGGCTCGGCGACCTTGGCCAGGCTGAGCCGGGCGGGGAGCGTCGTGACGGCGTTCCCGGCGAGCGCTGAGTCGAGGAGTTCCAGTGCCTTGTCCTGCGGCATCGGGGCGACGCCGAGCCGCGCCCACCGGGCGAGGTCGGCGGTGGCGAGCGTCCCGGCCATGCCGCCGGCGGAGTTGTCCCACAGCCCCCAGGCCAGGGCGGTGGCGGGCAGGCCGAGCGCGCGGCGGTGCCGGGCGAGGCCGTCGAGGAAGGCGTTGGCGGCGGCGTAGTTGGCCTGGCCGGCGCTGCCGAGCGTGGCCGCGCACGACGAGAACAGCACGAACGCGGACAGGTCGCGGTCGGCGGTCAGCTCGTGCAGGAGCCAGGCCGTCTCGGCCTTGGTGCGCCACACGGTGTCCAGCCGTTCGGGGGTCAGCGCGGGCACGACGCCGTCGTCGAGGACGCCGGCGATGTGCACGACGCCGGTGAGGGTTTCGCAGGAGCCGACGAGCCCGGCCAGCGCGTCCCTGTCGGTGACGTCGCAGGCGACCAGTTCGGCGTGCGCGCCGAGCTCGGCCAGCTCGGCGGCCACCGCGACCGCGCCGGGCGACTGCGGGTCACGGGTGACGAGGACGAGGTTCCGTACGCCGTGCGCGGCGACGAGGTGCCGGGTGACGGTGCGGCCCAGCGCGCCGGTGCCGCCGGTGACCAGCACCGTGCCGTCGGGGTTCCAGGGCGGGTCGCCCGCCGGCTGGTCGCGCCGGGCCAGCCTGGGGACGTGGATCGTGCCGGCCCTGATCGCGAGTTGGGGCTCGTCGTAGGCGAGGGCGGCGGTGACGATGTTGTCGGTGGGGCTGTCGGGGCCGCCGGTGGGGCCGTCGTGGTCGAGGAGCACGAACCGGTCCGGGTACTCCGTCTGGATCGACCGGACCAGCCCCCACACGGCTGTGGCGGCGAGGTCGGGGGTGTCGCCGGTCGCGCCCTCCGTGGCGATCACGAGGCGGCCGGAGGCGGGCTGATCTCCGCCGAGCCGCTCCTGGACGGCGGCCAGCACGCGCAGCACGGCCGCGCGGGCGCGGGCGTGCTCGTCACCGTCGTCGGCGGGGCTCTCCCAGGGCAGCACCACGTCGCCGGACCCAGTAGTGGGTACAGCTCCGGCGGCGGGCACCGGAACCCAGTCGACCTCGAACAGCCCGACGTGCTCGGTGGGCCGTTCGGCGGCACCAGGCGCCTCCAGCCAGTACCGCTGGCGCTGGAAGGCGTAGGTGGGCAGGTCGACGTGGAGCGCGGGGGCGGCGCCGAAGTAGGCGTCCCAGTCGACGGTGACGCCGCTGGCGTGGAGCCGCCCGAGGGCCTGGACGAAGGCGCCGGCCTCGTCGCGGTCCCTGCGCGCGGCGGGGATGAAGACGCCGTCGGCGAGCGCCTGCTGGGCCATGCCGGTGAGGATGCCGTCGGGCCCGACCTCCAGGAGGACGGAGGCGTCGGCCGCGGCGACGCCGTCGGCGAACCGCACCGCCACACGTACGTGCTCGACCCAGTAGGTGGGGTCGGTCAGCCGGCCGGGCTCGGCCAGGCGGCCGGTCACGTTGGAAACGACCGGGATGGTCGGTTCGTGGAAGCCGAGACCGCTGATCGTCTCGGCGAAGTCGGCGAGCATCGGCTCCATCAACGGCGAGTGGAACGCGTGCGAGACCCGCAACCTGCGCGTCCGCACCTGCGCCCGGCCCTCGATCTCCGCGATCGCCGCCTCGTCACCGGAGACCACCACCGCGGACGGACCGTTCACCGCCGCGATGCCGGCCCGGTCCTCGTACCCGTCGAGCAGCGGCAGGACGTCCGCCTCCGGGGCGGCGACGGCGAGCATCGCGCCGTCCTTGGGGAGGGCGTCCATGAGCCGGGCCCGCGTGGCGATCAGAGTGCAGGCGTCGGAGAGGGAGAAGACCCCGGCCACGTGGGCGGCGGCGATCTCGCCCACCGAGTGGCCGATCAGCACGTCCGGCCGCACGCCGAACGACTCGAACAGCCGGTACAACGCCACCTCGAAGGCGAACAGGGCAGGCTGCGTCATCCCGGTCTCGTCCAGCACACCGCCCGGGTCGGTGAACATCACCTCACGCAGCGGGTACGGCAGCTGCGGGTCGAGGAGGGCGCATGCCTCCTCCAGAGCCTCGGCGAACACGGGGAACGTCTCGGCAAGCTCCCTGCCCATGCCCGGCCGCTGGCTGCCCTGCCCGGTGAAGAGCAGGGCGAGCCGGCCGGGCTGGCCGCTGCCGGTGAGCACGCCCGGCGCGTCCGAACCGCCGGCCAGCGCCCGCAGGCCGGCCAGCAGGTCGTCGCGGTCGCTGCCGACGATCACCGCGCGGTGGTCGAGTGCGGCCCGGCCGGCGGCCAGCGCGGCGCCGGCGGCGGTGATCGGGATGTCGGCCGTCGCCCAGGCGGCGAGCCGTCCGGCCTGCCCGGCCAGCGCCTCGGGGCCCTTGGCGGAGAGGATCCAGGGCACCGCGGGGAGGTCGAACTCCTCGTCGGGGGCGGGTACGACCGGGTCGCCCTGCTCGATGATCACGTGGGCATTGGTGCCGCTGATGCCGAAGGAGGAGACGGCGGCGCGGCGCGGCCGATCCAGCTCGTCCCAGGAACGGGCCTCGGTCAGCAACTCCACCGCACCCGCCGACCAGTCCACGTGCGGCGACGGCTCATCCACGTGCAACGTGCGCGGCAACCTCCCATGCCGCAACGCCATGACCATCTTGATCACACCACCGACGCCCGCAGCCGCCTGCGCATGACCGATGTTCGACTTCAACGACCCCAGCCACAACGGCCGATCCCGATCCTGCCCATACGTCGCGATCAACGCCTGAGCCTCGATCGGATCACCCAGCGACGTGCCGGTACCATGCGCCTCCACCGCATCCACCTCAGCCGCCGACAACCCCGCATTGGCCAGCGCCTGCCGGATCACCCGCTGCTGCGACGGACCGTTAGGCGCCGTCAACCCGTTACTCGCACCGTCCTGATTGATCGCACTACCCCGCACCACCGCCAGCACCCGATGCCCAAGCCGCCGCGCATCCGACAACCGCTCCACCAGCAGCATCCCGACACCCTCAGCCCACCCGGTGCCATCCGCCCCAGCAGCGAACGCCCGACAACGACCGTCAGGCGACAAACCCCGCTGACGCGAGAACTCCACGAACATGCCCGGTGAGGACATCACGGTGGCGCCGCCGGCCAGGGCCAGGTCGCATTCGCCGGTCCGCAGCGACTGAGCGGCCAGGTGCAGGGCGACCAGGGACGAGGAGCAGGCGGTGTCCACCGTCACCGCCGGACCCTCGAACCCGAAGGTGAACGCGACCCGCCCGGAGATGACGCTGGCCGTGGTGCCGGTCAGCACGTACCCTTCCGCGCTGCCGGTGGCCTCGTGCAGGCGCGGCCCGTAGTCCTGCGCCGTGGCGCCGGCGAACACGCCGGTACGGCTGCCGCGCAGCCCGGCGGGATCGATCCCGGCCCGCTCCATCGCCTCCCACGACGCCTCCAGCAACAACCGCTGCTGCGGATCCATGGCCAGCGCCTCACGCGGCGAGATCCCGAAGAACGCCGGGTCGAACTCCCCCGCCTCGTACAGGAAACCGCCGTGCCGCGCGTACGTGGTCCCGCGGCTGTCGGGATCGGGGTCGTACAACGCCGCCAGATCCCACCCCCGGTCCACGGGGAACTCCCCGATCGCGTCCTGTTCGCGGATCACGACGTTCCACAGGTCGTCCGGGGAGCTCACGCCGCCGGGGAAACGGCAGGCCATGCCGACGATCGCGATCGGCTCGTCCGCCACGGACCTGGCGGCCACCACGGCCTGGGTGACGCGCTCGCCGGCCAGTTCAGCGCGCAGGAAGCCGGCCAGCGCCTGCGGCGACGGGTAGTCGAACAGCAGCGAGCTGGGCAGCTGGAGCCCGGTGGCGGTGTTGAGCCGGTTCCTGAGCTCGACGGCGCTGAAGGAGTCGAAGCCGAGCGCCTTGAAGGCGGTGCCGGTGTCCACGGTCGCGGCGTTGGCGTGGCCGAGCACGAGCGCGATACAGGTGCGTACGAGCTCCAGGAGCGCCTGCTCCTGCTCGGCCTCCGGCAGGCCGCGCAGCCGGTCGGCGAGCGACTGCGTCTCCTCTCCCGAGGCGGACGGCTCCGGGGCCGCGTGCGGGGGCGGCGCGGAGCCGTCCGCCTCGGGAAGCCAGTGGTAGGTGCGCTGGAAGGCGTAGGTGGGCAGCGGGACGCGGCGCGCGCCGGGCAGCACGGTGTCCCAGTCGAGCGTGGCGCCCCTCACCTGCAGCCCGGCCAGCGCCAGCGCGGCGCTGCGGCGTTCCGCCTGGGGGTCGCGCAGCGTGGCGACGAACTGCGTGTACGGGCTGGCGGGCAGGCAGTGTTGTCCCATGGCGGCCAGCACCGACCCGGGCCCCACCTCGACGAACGTGGTGACGCCCGTGTCGGCCAGGGCGCGGATGCCGTCGCAGAACCGTACGGCCTCGCGGACGTGCCACACCCAGTGGCCTGGCGAGCACAGGTCCTCGGCGGACGCGACGGCCCCGGTGAGGTTGGAGACGATCGGGATGGCCGGTTCGCGGTAGGTGAGCGACTCGGCCACCTCCCGGAACTCCGCCAGCATCGGGTCCATCAGCGGGGAGTGGAAGGCGTGGCTGACCCGCAGGCGGTGGGTCTTGCGGCCGCGGCCGCGGAACTCCTCGGCGATCTCCATGACGCGGCTCTCCGAGCCGGAGACCACGGTGGAGTCCGGCCCGTTGATCGCGGCGATGCTGACCGTGGTGTCCAGGAAGGGCAGGACCTCCTCCTCGGTGGCCTGCACGGCGACCATCGCGCCGCCGGCCGGGAGGCTCTGCATCAGCCTGCCGCGCGCCGCGACCAGGGCGCAGGCGTCGGCCAGCGACAACACGCCGGCGACGTGGGCGGCCGAGATCTCGCCGATGGAGTGGCCGATGAGCCGGGAGGGGCGCACGCCCCAGTGCTCGTACAGGCGGGTGAGGGCGACCTCGAAGGCGAAGAGCGCGGGCTGGGCGAACCCGGTCTGGTCGAGCAGGCCGGCTTCAGGAGATCCCTCGTCGGCGAACATCACGTCGAGGAGCGGCCGGTCGAGCGTGCCGTCGAAGCACGCGGCGATCTCGTCGAGCGCCCGCGCGAAGACGGGGTGCGCAGCGTACAGCTCGCGGCCCATGCCGGGCCGCTGGCTGCCCTGCCCCGAGTAGAGGAAGGCGATGTCGCCGGTGCTCGGCCGACCGGTGACGATCTCGGCGGCCGGCTCGCCCTTGGCCAGCCGGTCCAGCACGCCGGCCAGCACATCGGCCGGTGCTGACGGCTCGTCCACGACGAGCGCCGCCCGCCGGTCGAAGGCCGTGCGGGTCGTGGCCAGCGAGTACGCCAGGTCGGCGGGGCCGGCGCCGGGGTCGTCGAGCAGGCCGTCGAGCAGGTGGTCGCGCAGCCGGCCCGCCTGGGCGCGCAGCGCGGCCTCGCTCCGCCCGGCCAGTGGCACGACCAGCGGCCCGTCCAGCGGCACGACCAGCGGCCCGTCCTGGCGCGTGGCGGAGGCGGCGGGCTCCTCCTGCGGGTACTCGGCGAGCACCACGTGGCAGTTGGCGCCGCCCATGCCGAAGGAGCTGACGCCGGCCACCAGCGGCGCGTCCTCGCGCGGCCACGCGGACGTCTCGGTGCTGACGCGCAGGTTGAGCTCGTCGAACGGGATCTGCGGGTTGGGCGTCTCGAAGTTCAGCGACGGCGGCAGCGTGCGGTGCCTGATGGCCAGCACGGTCTTCAGCAGGCCGACGATGCCCGCCGCGCCCTCGAGGTGGCCGACGTTGGTCTTGGCGGAGCCGACGACCAGCGGCGTGCCGGAGTCCTTGGCGGTGCCGATGGCCGCGCCGAGCGCGCGGGCCTCGATCGGGTCGCCGACGCGGGTCCCGGTGCCGTGCAGCTCGACGAACTGCACGGCGGCGGCGGGCACGCCGGCCCGCCCGCAGGCCAGCCGGATGACCTCCTCCTGGGCGTGCCGGTCGGGCACGGTGAGCCCGTCGCCGCCCCCGTCGTTGTTGATGGCGCTGCCGGCGATCACGCAGTACACCCGGTCGCCGTCGGCGCGCGCGCGGGCCAGCGGCTTCAGCACGACGACGCCGCCGCCCTCGCCGCGGACGTAGCCGTTGGCGCGGGCGTCGAAGGTGAAGCACCTGCCGTCGGGCGACAGGGCGCCGAACCGCAGCGCGGCGAGCGTGCTGTCGGCGGTCAGGTTGAGGTTCACGCCGCCGACGATGGCCAGGCCGGTCTCGCCGTTGCGCAGGCTCTCGCATGCCAGGTGCACGGCGGTCAGCGAGGCCGACTGCGCGGAGTCCACGGTCATGCTGGGCCCGTTGAGCCCCAGCGTGTACGAGATCCGGTTGGCGAGCAGGGCCCGGCTGATGCCGGTGAGGCTGTGCCGGGTCAGCGCCGCGCGCCCGTTGCCCTGGAGCAGCTGGGCGTAGTCGCCGGCCATGGCGCCGATGAAGACGGAGGCGGGGGTGTCGCGCAGGCTCGCCGGGACGATGCCGGCGTCTTCGAGCGCCTCCCAGCTCAGCTCCATGAGCAGCCGCTGCTGCGGGTCGATCATCGCGGCTTCGTTCGGGGAGACGCCGAAGAACTCGGCGTCGAATTCGGCTATCCCGTCGATGAAGCCGCCGCGGAGCGAACTCGTCTCCGGCGCGTTCCACCGGCCGCTGGGCACGTCGGTGATCGCGTCGCGGCCGTCGCGCAGCAGCCGCCAGAAGGATTGCGGGTCCGGAGCCTGGGGGAGCCGGCACGAGATTCCGACGATCGCCACCGCGTCGTCGGAAAAACTACGAGAGGAGAGTTCGTAGGACATTGAACCAATCCAAATTCCGACGGAGCGGGAACAGGGCGGGGAAACGCTCTTGCGTGATCAGCTGACGACGTCGTACTTACCGAATCCGGTGGCCACGGTCACCGGCTCACGAAAGAGGTCGAGCGGAGCTTGGGGGTTGAATGCGCCGGAGTGCGCGTACGCGTCGAGCGTGCCGTCGGGGCGCAGGCCGAGCAGGTCGGGCCGCCCGTCGAGGTCGATGTCCGTGAGCGTCATGATGCGCATGTCCTGCCAGCCGCGGGCGACGGTGTACCACGTGCCCCCGGCCGTCGTGCCCGGCTTGCCGGCGAACTCGAACAGGTCCATGTCACCGTTGGCGCGGCGGACCAGCAGGTCGGGCGTGCCGTTGCCGGTGAAGTCGGCCATCGCGACGGGGAAGTCGTCGACGTCGACGTCAACGAGCCGCACGGGCTCCTTGTCGTAGGTGCCGTTCCTGACGACGCCCTGGCCGCGGTGCGGGAAGAGGTCGATGTTGCCGGCGTTCTTGCCCCGGCCGAACGTGTCGTCGGTGCCGGTGCCCGTCACGTCGGCGAACCCGATGGTCTCCCATTCCCGGCCGTCGTCGCGCTTGCTGGACACGCGGAGCGGCTCGGCGAACGGGCCGATCTCGCCGGGCCCGCCGATGTTACGCAGCAGGAAGAAACCGAATTCGCCGTTCTCGCCGGGATTGATGTCGTACTCGCTGGTGCTGAAAGCGCATATGTCGGCGCGACCGTCGCCGGACACGTCCACGGCGCGGACGAAGAAGAAACGCCACCAGCCGAATCCATCCCCGATCTTCACCGGCGCGCGGAACGTCTCGGTCCCGTTGAACTCACCGCTGTGCGGATGAACGAAGAGCTCGCCGGTTTCCGTGTCACGTACCAGCAGATCCGGCAGCCCGTCGCCCCGAAAGGACCGGCACTGACCGTTCGCGAAATTCGGCGCCATTGTTTAACGCTCCTCCCCGCCAGGATTTCCCGGTCAAGCGACATCAGTATTTGCGAGACGGGATAAGGCGGGTAACCCCTAGCAGCCCACTAAATCGGCCGGTCGGCCCCAGTGCGGGAGGGGCTGGGCATGCCGCGGACCCGGCGCGCGGGGTGGCGCGCCGGGTGGCGGGTGCGGCGGCTCAGGCGTCGCGGGAGCGGAACAGGGCGAACGCCGCGATCAGTAGCACGGCGGTGAAGGCGGCCATCACCCCGAAGCCCGGCCACGGGAGCATCCGGTCGGCGTTCTGCACGGTCGTGGTGATCTGCAGGCCGGCCTGGATGGGCCAGTAGGTCTGCACCCAGGCGCCGACGGCGTCGGGAAGGAGCCTGGGCCCGATGATCGGGATGATGAAGTTGACCGCGACCAGCACGGTCGTGGCACTCATGGTGGCCCGCATCAGGCTGCCCAGCGCCACGCCCGACAGGCCGACCAGCACCCAGAGGAGCCCCATGCCGACCACGGCGCGCAGGACGCCAGGCTCGCCGAGTGAGGCGGTAGGGGCGCCGCCGGATCCGAGCACGGCCTGCCCGAGGAAGAACGAGCCGAAGCTGGACACCCAGCCCATCAGCAGGGCAATCAGCGCGAACGTGGCCACCTTGGCGCCGAGCAGCCGGCCGCGCCGCGGCACCACGGTCGTGCTGGTGCGGATCAGGCCGGTGGCGTACTCGTGGGTCACCACGAGCACGCCCAGCGCGCCCACGGTGATCTGGGCGAACAGGAACCCGCCATACATGCTGATGTAGGTGGGGTCGAACACGGCCCTGGTGGCCTCGGAGGCCGCCTGGTAGTTCTCGCTGGCGCCGTTGGCGGTCAGGGCGCCGGGGAACACCATGAGCGCGACGGCGGTCAGCATGGTGGGGATGTTGGACGGGATCGTCCGGAACTTGGTCCATTCGGAGCGGACGGTGTCCGCGAAAACCACGCTCATGCCGCACTCGCCTGGAACTCGATGCTGTCACGGGTCAGATCCATGTACGCCTGCTCCAGGGAGCGCTGCGGCGTCAGCTCCGTCAGCACCACCTTGGCGTCGAGCGCGGCCTTGCCGACCTGCCTGGCCTCCAGCCCGGTCACGATGAGCGCCCCGTCGGCGCCGGGGAGCACGGTGCCGCCGGCCTCGGTCAGCTTGGCGGCGAGCCGATCCTGGTCGTCGGCGCGCACCAGCACGTTGGAGCCCTGCCGGATGAACTCGCTGATCCCGATGTCCGCGATCAGCTTGCCCTTGCCGATGACGACGAGGTGGTCGGCGGTCTGCGCCATCTCGCTCATCAGGTGGCTGGAGACCAGGACGGTGCGGCCCTCCGCGGCCAGGCCGCGCATCAGCTCGCGGATCCACTTGATGCCCTCGGGGTCGAGCCCGTTGACGGGTTCGTCGAATAACAGCACCTTCGGGTCTCCGAGCAGCGCCACCGCGATGCCGAGCCGCTGCCCCATGCCCAGTGAGAAGCCTCCTGCGCGCTTGCGCGCCACCGACTCCAGCCCGACCACCTGCAGGACCTCGTCCACGCGCTTGGCGGGGATCCCGTTGGTCTGGGCGATGCAGAGCAGGTGGTTGCGCGCCGTGCGCCGGGGGTGCACCGCGCGGGCGTCCAGCAGGGCGCCCACCTCGCGCATCGGCCGGGGCAGGCCGACGTAGGCGCGGCCGTTGACCGTCACGCTCCCGGCATGGGGACGGTCGAGGCCGAGGATCGCCCGCATGGTGGTCGATTTGCCCGCCCCGTTGGGTCCGAGAAAACCGGTGACCCGCCCAGGATGGACATTGAATGACAAACCATCCACTGCCGTCTTATTGCCATAACGTTTGGTCAAATCGGTTATTTCGATCATTTTTCCAGTCCCTCCACAGACGGGAGATGGAGCGCGGTTGTCACACCTTCAGTCAAGATCTTTGCACTCGGCCCGTCTATATGGTGCCCTTTCCGATAAAGGAACCGCCAGGGCATTGAGCATGGGACGGAACTTCAACCGGGTCTCCTCAAGCTCGGCGTCCGGATCGGAACCCGCCACGATCCCGCACCCCGCGTACAACGTGGCGGTGCCCTCCTCCAGGTGGGCCGAGCGGATGGCCACCGCGAAGTCGCCCTCCTGGTCGTCGTTCATCCACCCGACAGGGCCGGCGTACCAGCCGCGGTCGAAGGGCTCGGCCTCGCCCAGCCACTCGAGTGCCGCGCGCCGCGGCTGCCCGCCGACGGCGGGCGTCGGGTGCAGCCGTTCGACGAGATCGAGCACGCTGGCCGACTCGGGGTCGGCGACCTCGCCGACGATGCGGGTGTGGAGGTGCCGCAGGTTCGGCAGGTCGAGCACGTGCGGCTCGTCCGGCACCGTGACGGTGCCGCAGACCTGCTCGAACGCGCGCCGCAACGTCGCCGTGACGATCCTCTGTTCGCGCCGGGACTTGTCGTCCTCCAGCAGGGCCGCCCGCAGGCACGCGTCCTCGGCCGGGGTCGTGCCACGGGGCATGGACGCCGCCAGGCTCATCGACTCGGCCCGCCCGCCACGGAGGCTGACCAGCCTCTCCGGCGTGGCGCCGACGAAGGCCTGCCCGTAGGCCGCCACCGCGAACGCGGTGCTGCCCGGCTGCGTGTCGAGCAGCGTCCCCATGACCGAGGGCAGGTCGTAGCCGCAGGGCGAGGTCACCCGCAACTGCCGGGCCAGCACCGCCTTGTCGAACCTGCCCCGCTCGATCTGCTCGACGGTGTGCGCGACCAGCGCCTTCCACTCCGACGCCGACGGGACCTCGATCATGTTCGTGCCCGCGAGCTGCGGGCTGGGGCACGGCCGCACCCCGGCGGAAGCGAGCAGGGCGGCGGCGTCCGCGGCCGTGCGCGCGGGACCGTCGGTCGTGGTGCCGCGGGGGTCGACGCACACGCTGAGCACGAGCGTGGCCCTGCCGTCCCTGTCCCGCGTGATCAGCACGCGCGGCACCCACATCAGGGCCTCCGGCAACGATCCGGGACGCGCCGCGAAGGCGAAGCCGCCGACCAGCGCCGGCACGCCACGCGCTCCAGGACCGTCGGCCACCGCGGTCCTGGCCGCCTTCTCCCAGCCGCGCCGGATGCCGGCGAACCTGTCGCGGCCGAAGTGCGTGAAGTCCGTGGCGCTGCCCATGGCGATGACGCTGGTCTCGGGCGACACCCAGACGAAGGTGCGCGTGGACCGCTCGAACAACGGTCTGAGCAGCCCGGCCGGATCGAAGGGGCCGATGTCCTGGCGCCAGATCGCCAGGGCGGGGCACGCGTTGTTGCGCGCCTCGATGGTCGCTTTGGCGTGCACTTCCAGGAATCCCTGCAGGTCGATGTCTGCGACGTGCATCGGCGATCGTCCTCTGCGTGCGTGGGGTCAGTGGAACATGCCGACAAGCGTCTTCTTGCTGACCTTGCCGAGCGGGGTGAGCGGGAGTCGGGGGACGATCTCAAGACGGTCGGGGAACTTGAAGGCCGCGACACCGCGGTCACGCAGGAAGGCGGTGAGCTCGGCCAGCGTCGGCGCCGTGCCGCGGGGCACCACGCAGGCGCAGGACCGCTCGCCGAGCACCTCGTCAGGCAGGCCCACCAGGGCGACCTCCCTGACACCCGGATGGGCGAGCAGGTGGTTCTCCACCTCCTCGGCCGCGATCTTCTCCGCGCCCCTGTTGATCTGGTCCTTGACGCGCCCTTCGAAGATCACATGCCCGGTCGGCAGCAGCCGTACCAGGTCTCCGGTCCGGTAGAACCCGTCGGCGGTGAACGTCCTGGCGTTGTGCTCGGGCGCCCGGTAGTACCCGCGCACCGTGTACGGGCCGCGCGCCAGGAGCCGGCCCACCTCGCCGGGAGCCACGTCGTTGTCGTCCTCGTCCACGACGCGTACCTCGTCCGCCGGGGAGACGGGCAGCCCCTGGCTGACGAGGACCACGTCCTGCGGGTCGTCCCACCGGTGGAACCCGCACAACCCCTCGGCCATGCCGAAGGCCTGCTGGAGCCGGCAGCCCAGCGCGGGCTCCACCCGGCGGGCCATCTCGGGCTGGAGCTTCGTCCCGCCGATGGTGACCCGCCGCAGGCTGGACAGGTCGTACTCGTCCCACTCGGCCGCCTCCATCCACAGCAGCGCCGCGCCAGGGATCAGCCCGGTCTCGGCCACTCTTTCCCGCTCGATGAGCGGGAAAGCCTCATCCGGGCTGGGGCCCGGGGCCAGCACGAGCGTGCCGGCCGCGTGGAAGGTGGCCAGCAGCCCGTGGGTCAGCGGCCAGTTGTGGCTCAGCGGCAGGCTCACCAGGTGGACGGTCTCCTCGCCGTAGTCGCACGCCTCGGCCACCGCGCGCCCGCTGTACGACCATTCCTGGTGGGCGCGCGGCACCAGCTTGGGAACGCCGGTCGTCCCACCGGACAGCAGGAAGAGCGCCACGCCGGCGGGGTCGGGCCTGGGCAGGTCGACCGGGTCGCCGTCCAGGGGCAGCGCGGCGAAGTCCCCCGGATCTCCCGCGACGAGCACATGCTTGAGCGTGGGCACCCGCGCCGTCACCTCGGCGGCCAGTTCCCGGTAGTCGAACCCGACGTGCACGTCGGGAATGACGTACGCCACCGCGTCGGTGAACTCGCAGAAGTACGTGATCTCGCTGCTGCGGTGGGCCGGCAGCGCCAGGACCGGCTGGGCGCCGATCCTGAACAGGGCGAACATCAGCGCGACCAGCTCCGGGAGGTTCGGCAGCTGCACGACGACGCGGTCGCCGGGGCCGATGCCGATCCGGTGCAGGCCCGCCGCCATCCGGTCGGTCCTGGTGTCCAGCTCGGCGTAGCTCCACCGCTCACGGCCCGCCACGAGGGCGGTCTTACCGGGGTGCGAGCGGGCCAGCCCGCGCAGGAGCTCGCCCAGCGTCTCGTCGCGCCAGTAGCCGGCCGAACGGTACCGTTCGGCGAACTCCTCAGGCCAGGGGGTGCATCCATCCAGCACGGGTCCGTCCTTTCCTTGGCGGGGGCCTTGCGGGCCTGACCGCGATCGCAGCCGGGATGGCAGCCGGGGTGGCTCAGCTCATGGCCTCGGCGAGCAGGTGCTCGGCCAGCTCGGCAGGGGTCGGGTAGTCGTAGATCGCGTCGGCCGCCACCTCGATGCCGGTCAGCTCGACGAGCCGGTTGCGCAGCTCCACCGCGGCCATCGAGGAGAAGCCGAGCTCGAAGAACTCCGCGTCCTGCTCGACCGCGTCGGGCATCGGCAGCTGCAGGATCGCCGCCGCCTCGCCGCGCACGACGCCGAGCACGATGTCACGGTGCTCCTCGGCCGGGCTGCCGGACAACAACCGGCGGAAGGCCGCGGCGTCGTCGACCGCGTCCCCGGAGTCCCCGGAGTCCCCGGAGCCGTCCGGCCCGGCGGCCTGCGGGATCTCCTCCAGCAACCGGGCGTGCCCGGACGCGTGGAGCACGGCCCAGTCGGGGTCGGCGACCACGAGCGTCCTGTCCCCCTGGTGCAGAGCCTGGCGGATGGCCGACACCGCGTCCCCGGGCTCCTTCAGCCCGGCGGCCACGGCCAGCGCGGGCTGTCCCGCGGCCAGCCGCTCGTCCGCCAGCGCGGCGAAGAACTCGTACGCCTGCGCGCCGTCCCCGCCCCAGGCGGCCCGCGCCGGAGCCAGCATGACGAATATCCCCACGCCGGCGGCTCTGGCCGGCGCGTCCAGCAGACGGGCCGCCTCCGCGGTCGTGCACACGACCGCGGAGACCGCCTTGCCCCCTGCCTGCCCGTTCACCCCGGGCCCGCCGGCCGCGTGCCCGTTCACCCCGGTGACCGGGGTCAGGACGGCCGTGGCCGCGGCGAGACCGGTCTGGACGGTCACACCCGGCTCGCCTTCGAGGCCGGCGGCCGGTTCGGTGAGGACGACCCGTTCCGCGCCGTTGCGGGCGGCCCATCTGGCCAGTTCCGTTGCGGTCTCGTCGAGATGCCCCGCCAGCAGGACCGTGCCGCCGGGCCGCCACTCGCGGCCGAGCGGCGTGCCGCGCGGCGGCGCGGGCCGCAGCCTGCGGGCGAAGACCCCACCGGAACGTACGGCCACCTCGGCCTCACCCGTCAGCCCGGACAGGACCCCGCACAACCGGCGGATGACCTGGTCGTCGAGCCTGACCGGCAGATCGATCAGCCCGCCGCGCCGCAGCAGCCCCTCGCCGGCCGCGCCTCGAAGAGCGCCCCAGTCGGCGGCCGGCTCGGGCCCGGCCACACGATCGGACGGCACCACCTGGATCGCGCCGCGGGTGAGGAACCAGACCGGCGCAGAACCCTCGGGGACCGCAGGAGCCCGCATGCCGTCCCGCACCAGACACACGATGCCCGCCGGAGCCTGCGCGGCCCCGCCGGGATCGGGCATCTCAGGCAGCACGACGGTGTCCGCCCCGTGCGCGGCGAGCCCCGCCGCCAGCGCCTCCGCCGGTGCGGTGTCGTGCCCCGCCACCACCAGCCAGGTTCCGGAGAGCATGGGAGCGGGCAGGTCGGTGAGGGGACGCCAGCCGAGCTGGTAGCGCACGTCCCCGTGGCCGGCGCCGTCCTGGCCGCGCAGCCGGGCCAGCGCGGGCAGCAGGTCGGCGACCGTGGCGCCGCTCTCCAGGCCGAGCACCGCGAGCAGGCCGTCCAGGTCGTCGCGGCCGACGGCGTCCCAGAGCCCCTGGTCGGGCCGTACGTCCTCCTCCTGGCGAGGAGGGTCCGGCCAGTAGCGCTGACGCTGGAAGGGGTAGGTGGGCAGCGGCACGGCCCGCCCCGAGCCGATCACGGCGGCCCAGTCGACGCCGACCCCGTGCGTGTACGCCTGGGCCAGGGCTTCGATCAGCGTGCCGGTCTCGGCCCGGTCGCGGCGCAGCGCCGGAGCGACGACCCCGGTCCAGCCGTCCAGGCAGTCCTTCACCATGGCGGACAACACCGCGTCGGGACCGAGCTCGATGAAGGTGGACACGCCCTGGTCGCGCAGGGTCCGTACACCGTCGCAGAAGCGCACGGCCTGGCGCAGGTGGCGGGCCCAGTACTCGGGCGAGGTCAGCTCCTCGACGGTGGCGAGCTCTCCGGTGACGTTGGAGACGATGGGGATCTCCGGCGGCTGGAAGGCCAGCCCACGGGCGACGTTCACGAACTCCTCGATCGCCGGCTCCATCAGCGGCGAGTGGAACGCGTGGCTGACGGTCAGCCGCTTGGTCTTGCAGCCGCGCGAGGCCAGCCGCTCGGCCAGCTCCAGCACGCTCGCCTCGTCGCCGGACAGGACCAGCGACGAGGGGCCGTTGACGGAGGCGATGCCGACGTGCTCCTCGTGCCCGGCCAGCAGCGGCAGCACGTCCTCCTCGGTCGCGCCGCGCACCGAGACCATGGCGCCGCCGGGCGGCAGCGCCTGCATGAGGCCGCCCCTGGCGGCCACGAGCGTGACCGCGTCGTCCAGCGACAACACGCCGGCGACGTGCGCGGCGGCGATCTCGCCGATCGAGTGGCCGGCCAGGAAGTCCGGACGCACGCCCCACGCCTCCAGGCAGCGGAACAGGGCGACCTCGACGGCGAACAGCGCGGCCTGGGTGTACCGGGTCTGTGAGAGCAGGTCGGCGTCGCCGGTGATGACCTCGCGCAGGGGCCGGTCGAGGTGCCGATCGGCGTGCTGGTCAAACCGGGCGCAGACCGCGTCGAAAGCCGCTGCGTACTCGGGATAGGCCGCGTACAGCTCCTCTCCCATGCCCGGCCGCTGGCTGCCCTGGCCGGTGAAGAGGTACGCCGTCCGCCCCCGGGCGGCCGAGCCGGTGATCACGTTGTCGGCGGGAGTGCCCGCGAGCGCGGACTCCAGCCCGGCGGCGAGCTCGTCGCGGGTGGCTCCCAGGACGACCGTCCGCCGCTTGAACGAGGCCCGCGTCGTGGCCAGCGACCAGGCGACGTCCGTGGCCCGCCGGTCGGCGCCCAGGTGGTCGTGGAGCCTGCGGGCCTGCGCCTTCAGCGCGTCCGCGCTCTTGGCCGACAACACCCAGGGGATGACCGGCCGCGAGGTCTCCTCGGGCTCGGCGGGCTGGTCCTGCTCCGGGGCCTGCTCGATGATGACGTGGGCGTTGGTGCCGCTGATGCCGAACGAGGAGACGCCCGCGCGGCGCGGCCTGCCCGTCTCCGGCCACGGGATGGCCTCGGTGAGCACCTTGACCGCGCCCGCGTCCCACGCGACGTGGGTGGTGGGCTCGTCCACGTGCAGCGTCCGCGGCAGCACGCCGTGCCGCATGGCCATCACCATCTTGATGATGCCCGCGACGCCGGCGGCGGCCTGGGTGTGGCCGAGGTTCGACTTCACCGAGCCGAGCCAGAGCGGCCGGTCCTCCGGCCGGTCCTGACCGTACGTCGCGACGACGGCCTGCGCCTCGATCGGGTCGCCCAGCGTGGTGCCGGTACCGTGACCCTCGACGGCGTCGACGTCGGCGGTGGTGAGCCGCGCGTCGGCCAGCGCCTCCTCGATGAGCCGCTGCTGCGACGGGCCGTTGGGCGCGGTCAGGCCGTAGCTGGCGCCGTCCTGGTTGATCGCGGTGCCCCGCACCACGGCCAGGATGGGGTGGCCGTGGCGCCGGGCGTCGGAGAGCCGCTCGACCAGCAGCAGGCCCACGCCTTCCGCCCAGCCGGTGCCGTCGGCGCCCGTGGCGAAAGACTTGCAGCGGCCGTCGGGGGCCAGCCCGCGCTGGCGGCTGAAGTCGACGAACACGCTCGGCGTGGAGAGCACGGTGACGCCGCCGGCCAGGGCGAGCGAGCACTCGCCGCGCCGCAGCGCCTGGATCGCCATGTGCAGGGCCACCAGCGACGAGGAGCAGGCCGTGTCGATGGTGACCGACGGGCCCTCGAACCCGAAGGTGTACGACACGCGGCCGGAGGCGACGCCCGCCGAGATGCCGGTGCCGACCAGACCCTCCAGGTCGCTCGTCGGGTTCTGCAGGTGGAAACCGTAGTCGTGGTACATCAGGCCGACGTACACGCCGGTCCTGCTGCCCCGCAGCGTGCCCGGGTCGATGCCGGCGTTCTCCATCGCTTCCCAGGAGCCTTCGAGCAGCAGGCGCTGCTGGGGGTCCATGGCCACGGCCTCACGCGGCGAGATGCTGAAGAACGCCGGGTCGAACGTGGTGGCGTCGTAGACGAAGCCGCCCTCGCGGGTGTACGTGGTGCCCGGGTGCTCCGGGTCGGGGTGGTAGAGCTCGTCCAGGTTCCAGTTGCGGTCGGCGGGGAACATCGACATCGCGTCTCCGCCCTCGGCCACCAGGTTCCACAGCCCGTCAGGGTCGGTGACGCCGCCGGGCAGCCGGCAGCTCATGCCGACGATGACGATCGGCTCCTCCTCCCCGGACCGCGTCCTGGCCGAGGCGGCCGTCCGTGGCCCGTCGAGCAGCCGGGTCCGCAGATATTCGACCAGGCCGGCGGGCGTCGGGTAGTCGAAGACGAGGGTGGCGGGCAGCCGCAGGCCGGTGGCCGCGTTCATGCGGTTGCGGAACTCGACGGCGGTCAGCGAGTCGAACCCGGCCTCGTTGAACGGGCGGTCCTGCTCGACGGCGCTGGGGTCCCGGTAGCCGAGCACGGTCGCCACCTGGCCGAGCACGAGGTCGAGCAGCACCCTGGCGTGCTCGGACTCCGGCATGCGGGCCAGGCGTTCGCGCAGCTCCGACGCGGCGGCCGGGTCGTTGCCCACCACCCGCCGCTTCGACGTGGGGACCAGCTCCTGCAGGATCGTGGGGAGTGCCCCGAACTGGGCCGCCATCCGCAGCGCGGCGAACTCCAGCCGGATCGGCACCAGCGCCGCCCGGTCCGCGGCGCAGGCGGCGTCCAGCAGGGCGAGCCCGTCGGCGGTGGACAGCGGCGCGACTCCGGTGCGGGCCAGCCGTGCCCTGTCGGTCTCGCTGAGCGTCCCGGTGAGCCCGCTGTCCTGCTCCCACAGGCCCCACGCCAGCGACAGCGCGGGCAGGCCGAGCCGCCTGCGCCGCTCGGCGAGAGCGTCGACGAACGCGTTGGCGGCCGCGTAGTTGCCCTGGCCGGGCCCGCCGAAGACGCCGGCCGCCGAGGAGAACAACACGAACGCGGTCAGCGGCAGGTCCTCGGTCAGCTCGTGCAGGTTCAGCACGGCGTCGGCCTTGGCCCGCAGCACGGTGTCGATCCGCCCGGGCGTCAGCGCGGCGAGGACGCCGTCGTCCAGGGCGCCCGCCGTGTGCACGACTCCGGTGAGCGGATGCTCGGCGGGGATGCCCGCCAGCACGTCCGCCAGGGCCTGCCGGTCGGCGGCGTCGCAGGCGGTGACGGTCACGTCGGCGCCGAGCGCGGTCAGCTCGGACATCAGGTCGGCCGCGCCTGCCGCGGCGGGGCCGCGGCGGCTGATCAGCAGCAGATGGCGGATCCCGTGCTCGGTCACCAGGTGGCGGGCGACGATCCCGCCGAGGGTGCCGGTGCCGCCGGTGATCAGCACGGTTCCGTCCGGGTCCCACGAGGCGGCGGCCGGCCGCGCCTCCACGGACGCGCCGGAGTCCGGCCGCTCTTGCGCGGGCGCGCCGGTGCGCTGCCTGGAGAGCCGCGGCACGAGGGCCTCGCGTCCGGCGAGCGCGATCTGGGGCTCGCCGGACACGACCGCGGCCGGGAGCGCCTGCCACGACTCGTCGGTGCCGTCGACGTCGAGCAGGACGAAACGGCCCGGGTTCTCCGACTGCGCCGTACGGATCAGCCCCCACACCGCGGCGGCCGGCAGGTCGCCGCCCTGGGCCATCGTGCCCTGGGTGACGATGACGAGGGGCACGTCGGCGTACCGCTCCTCGGCGAGCCACGACTGGGCGGCGGCCAGCGCCTCGCTCGTCGCGCTGCGCGCTCCCGCGGCCGGATCGCCTGCGGGGTCGGGGGCGCACACCCAGAACGCCAGGTGCGGCGCGGCGCCGTCCGGATCGAGCGCGTCCACCTGCGCTCCTGACGCTTCGAGCGCGGCCTTGAGCCGGCTTCCGTCGCCGCCGGCGATCGCGTAGCGTGCGCCGTCGTGCCCAGCGACCGGCCCAGCGGTCGGCCCAGCGGTCGGCCCAGCGGTCGGCCCAGCGGTCGGCCCAGCGGTCGGCACTGCGGCCGACCCGGCGGCCAGGCTTGCGGGCACCCAGTCGAGGGCGAACAGCGCGTCGCGCAGGGGGTCGGTGCCCGCCTTGAGGTCGGCGGCGGCCATCGCGCGGACGACCAGCGAGTCCACGGAGGCGACGGGCGCGCCGGTGGCGTCGGCGACCTCGATCCGCACCGCGTTCGCACCCTCGGGCGCGAGCCGGACCCTCAGCGTGGCGGCGCCGGTGGCGGCCAGGCGCACTCCGGTCCAGGCGAACGGCAGCACAGGACCACCGGTGGCCTGGGCGGGGAAGAAGTCGCCCACGGCGAGCGGCTGCAGTGCCGCGTCGAGCAGCGCCGGGTGCAGGCCGAACCCGCCGGTCTCGGTGCCTTCCGGCAGGGCGACCTCGGCGAACAGCTCCCGGTCGCGCCGCCACACGGCCCGCACGCCGCGGAAGGCGGGGCCGTAGTCGACGCCGATGCCCGACAGCAGCTCGTACACGCCGTCAGCGCCGACGGCGGTCGCTCCCGCGGGCGGCCACGACGCCTCGGCGAAGGCGGCCGCCCCGGTGTCCTTGGCGAGGAAGCCGGTGGCGTGCCGGGTCCACGGCTCGTCGTCGAGCCGCGAGTGGATGGTGAGCGCGCGCCGCCCGTCCTCGTCGGGGGTGCCGACGGCCACCTGCACCTGGACGCCGCCCCGCTCGGGCAGGACCAGCGGGGCCTGCAGGGTCAGCTCCTCCAGCAGGTCGCAGCCGGCCTCGTCGCCGGCCCTGACGGCCAGCTCCACGAAGGCGGTGCCGGGAAGCAGCACCTGCCCGCTGACCATGTGGTCGGCCAGCCACGGGTGGGTCTTCAGCGAGAGCCGGCCGGTGAGCAGCACGCCTTCGCCGTCGGCCAGCGACACGGTGGCCGCCAGCAGCGGGTGCCCAGCCTGGCCCATGCCGAGCTGGGTGAGGTCGGCGTTCGACTGGATGTTCTTCGGCCAGTACGGCTCCCGCTCGAAGGCGTAGGTGGGCAGGCCGACCCGGCGGGGATCGGCGGGGGCGTAGGCCTGGGCCCAGTCGACGTCCACGCCCCGCACCCACAGCTCGGCCGCACTGGACCACAACCGGCGCAGGCCGCCGTCGTCGCGGCGCAGCGTGCCGACGGACACCGCCTCGCTGCCCGACTCCTCCAGCGTCTCGCGCGTGCCGATCTGCAGCACCGGGTGCGCGCTGGCCTCCACGAAGAACCGGTGGCCCGCCTCCGCCAGGGCGCACACCGCCGGAGCGAACCACACGGTCTGCCGCAGGTTCTCATACCAGTAGGCGGCGTCGACCTCGGATCCGGACAACCACTCCTGGCGCACCGTCGAGTACCACGCCACGTCGGCCTCACGCGGCGTCACCGGGGCCAGCAACCGGGCGAGTTCGTCCTCGATGGTCTCCACATGCGCCGAATGCGAGGCGTAGTCCACATCGATCCGCTTGGCCCGCACCCCCTGCGCCTCGCAGTGCGCCAGCAGCTCGTCAATGGCGTCCACATCACCCGACACCACCGTCGAAGCGGGACCGTTCACGGCGGCGATCGACAGGCGGCCGTCCCAGCGCGTCAGCAGCTCACCCACCTCGGCGGCGCCGAGCGGCACCGAGGCCATGCCGCCGCGCCCGGCCAGCGCCACGATCGCCTGGCTGCGCAACGCCACCACCCGCGCGCCGTCCTCCAGCGACAACGCACCCGCGACCACCGCGGCGGCGATCTCCCCCTGCGAATGCCCGACCACCGCGGCCGGAGTCACGCCGAGCGAATGCCACACCTGCGCGAGCGACACCATCATGGCCCACAACACCGGCTGCACCACGTCCACCCGGTCATAACCCGGCTGGCCGTCCTCACCCCGCAACACACCCGTCAGCGACCAGTCCGCAAAGGGGGACAGCGCCGCCTCACACTCGGCCATCCGCGCCGCGAACACCGGCGAACACTCCAGCAGCTCCACCCCCATCCCCAGCCACTGCGACCCCTGACCGGGGAACACGAACACCGACTTGCCAGCACCACCGGCGACCCCCTGCACCACGTCGGGCACCGGCACGCCCTCGGCCAGGCCGTCCAGACCGGCCAGCAGCTCGTCCCGGCCGGCGCCCACCACCACCGCGCGGTGGTCGAAGGCCGTCCGGCCCGTCAGCAGCGACCAGCCGACGTCGGCCGGGCTCTCGTCGGGACGGGAACGCGTCCACGCGGACAACCGCCCGGCCTGCCGCCGCAGACTCTCCGTGCCACGCCCCGTCAGCAACCAGGGGACCGCGGGCAGCTCCTGGCGCTGCCCCTCCCTGGCCTGAGGCCCCATCGGTTGCCCGGCTGGGGACAGGGCCGGCGCCTCCTCCAGGATCACGTGCGCGTTGGTGCCGCTCATGCCGAACGACGACACGCCGGCCCTGCGCGGCTCCGCGCCGGCGGGCCACGGGCGGGCGTCCGTCAGGAGCTCCACCGCGCCCTTCGACCAGTCGATGTGCTCCGACCGCTCCTCCGCGTGCAGAGTCGCGGGCAACACGCCGTTGCGCATCGCCATCACCATCTTGATGACGCCCGCGGCGCCGGCGGCGGCCTGCGCGTGGCCGATGTTGGTCTTCACCGACCCGAGCCAGAGCGGGCGGTCGTCCGGCCGGTCCTGGCCGTAGGTGGCGATGATCGCCTGAGCCTCGATCGGGTCGCCGAGCTCGGTGCCCGTGCCGTGCGCCTCCACGGCGTCCACCTGGACGGGAGCGAGCCTGGCGTCGGCGAGGGCGGCGCGGATGACGCGCTGCTGCGACGGGCCGTTCGGCGCCGTGAGCCCGTTGCTGGCGCCGTCCTGGTTGATCGCCGAGCCGCGGATGACGGCCAGCACGGGGTGGCCGTTGCGGCGGGCGTCCGACAGGCGCTCGACCAGGAGGACGCCCGCGCCCTCGGCGAGCGCCATGCCGTCCGCGGCGGCGGAGAACGCCTTGGAGCGGCCGTCCTTGGCCAGCGCGCGCACCCGGCTGAAGCCGATGAACGTGCCGGGCGACGACAACACGGCCACCGCGCCGGCCAGCGCCAGCGAGCAGTCGCCGTTGCGCAGTGCCCGTACCGCCAGGTGCAGCGCCACCAGCGACGACGAGCAGGCCGTGTCGATCGTGACGGCCGGCCCCTCCAGGCCGAGCGTGTACGAGATGCGGCCGGACACCACGCTGGTGGCGACGCCGGTCATCAGGTAGCCCTGCAGCTCGGGCGGCGCCTGCGTCATCAGCGTGAGGAACTCGGAGCTGTTGGCCCCCACGAACACGCCGGTCCTGCTGCCGTGCAGGACGGCCGGGTCGATGCCGGCCCGCTCGATCGCCTCCCACGACGTCTCCAGCAGCAGCCGCTGCTGCGGGTCCATCGCCTGCGCCTCGCGCGGGGAGATGCCGAAGAACGCCGGGTCGAACGCCGTGACGTCCTTCACGAAGCCGCCCTCGCGGACGTACGAGGTGCCGAACGCGTCGGGGTCGGGGTTGTACATCGACTCCAGGTCCCAGCCGCGATCGTCGGGAAGCCCGGAGATGGCGTCGGCCCGGCCGGACACGATCCGCCACAGGTCCTCGGGGCTCTCGATCTCCCCGGGGTAGCGGCATCCGATGCCGACGATGGCGATCGGCTCGTGGTCCTTGTCCTCGGCCGCCTGCAGCCGCTTCTTGCTGTCGTGGAGCTCGGTCGTCACCCGCTTGAGATATTCGACGAGCTGTTCCTCTGTCGCCATGGTGTTGCCTTCCTAGCCGTCGGTGACGCCTGCTCAGGAGAGCCCGAGTTCGCTGTCGATGAAGTTGATGATCTCGTCGGCGGTTGCCGAGCTGAGCTGGCCCGCCACGTCCTCGGCGGCGGTGTCGGCCTCGTGGTGCCGTTCCTTCCATGAGAAGGCCAGCTGTTCGAGCCGGGAGGTGATCTCCCCGGCGGTGGCGCATCCGGCGGCCATGACGGCCAGCCTGGCCTCGATCCGGTCGAGCTCGGCCAGGATCTGCTGCTCGGCGCTGTGGGCCGGCGGCGCCAGCTCCTCCAGCAGGTGCCCGGCGAGCGCGGCGGAGTTCGGGTAGTCGAAGACCAGCGAGGCCGGCAGCCGCAGCCCGGTGACCGTCTTCAGGCGGTTGCGCAGCTCCACGGCCGTCAGCGAGTCGAACCCGATCTCCTTGAACGCCCGTGCCGGTTCGACCGCCTCGGGCCCGGAAAAGCCGAGGACCGCGGCGACGTGGCCGCGTACCAGGTCGAGCAGCATCGGCAGCCGGTCGTCGTCAGGAAGGGCGGCCAGCCGGTCGGTGAGCGAGTCAGCCTGGGGCGCCTCGGCCACCACCACGCGGCGGGTGGCGATGCGGACCAGACCGCGGAACATCGGGTGCCCGAAGCCCTTGGCCGCTCCCGCGCGCAGGGTGGCGAGGTCGAGGTTGATCGGTACGAGCGCCGCCTCGTCCGCGCCCAGCGCCCGGTCGAACAGATCCAGGCCCTGGTCGACGCCGAGCGCGCCCATGCCGGACCTGCTGAGCCTGCCCAGGTCTGCCTCGTCGAGGTGCCCGGTCATGCCGCTGCCGCTCTGCGGCGTCCACAGGCCCCAGGCCAGGGAGGTCGCGGCCAGGCCGCGGGCGCGGCGGTGCTGGGCGAGCGCGTCCAGGAACGTGTTCGCCGCGGCGTAGTTGCCCTGCCCCGGGCTGCCGAGCACGCCGGCCGCGCCCGAGTACAGGACGAACTGCGCCAGGTCGAGGTGCTCGGTCAGCTCGTGCAGGTTCACGGCCGCGTCCACCTTCGGGCGCAGCACGGCCGCGACGCGTTCCGGGGTGAGCGACGAGATCATTCCGTCGTCGAGCACGCCCGCCGTGTTGACCACCCCGGTGAGCGGGTGCTCGGCGGGGATCGCCGCGAGCAGCCCGGCGAGGGCGTCGCGGTCGGCGGCATCGCAGGCGACGATCCGTACGGCGGCGCCCAGCCCGGTCAGCTCCTCCTCCAGCGCCGCCGCGCCGTCGGCGTCGGGGCCGCGCCGTCCGGCCAGCACCAGGTGCCGGACGCCGTGCTCGGTGACCAGGCGCCGGGCGGCCATGGCGCCGAGCGCGCCGGTGCCGCCGGTGACGAGCACGGTGCCGTCAGGGTCGAACGCGGGCGGCGCGGTCAGCACGACCTTGCCGATGTGGCGGGCCTGGGCGACGTGCCGGAACGCCTCGGGGGCGCGGCGCACGTCCCAGGTCCTCAGCGGCGGCAGGCGGAGCGCGCCGCGCGCGAACAGCTCGGCGATCCCTGCCAGGATCTCGCCGGTGCGTGCCGGGTCGAGCAGGGTGAGGTCGAAGTTCTGGTAACGGACTCCGGGCAGGCCGTCGGGGTCGCGCACGTCCGTCTTGCCCATCTCGATGAAGCGCCCGCCGGGCCGGAGCAGGCCGAGCGAGGCGTCCACGAACTCTCCTGCGAGGGAGTTGAGCACGACGTCCACGCCCGCCTCGAAGGTCTGCGCGAACTCCAGCGTCCTGGAGGAGGCGATGCGTTCCTCCGGGACTCCCAGCTCGCGTACCGCGGGCCACTTGGGCTCGCTCGCGGTGCCGTACACCTCGGCGCCCAGGTGGTGGGCGAGCTGCACCGCGGCCATGCCGACACCGCCGGCGGCGGCGTGCACGAGCAGCGACTCGCCGGCCTGGAGGCCGGCCAGGTCCACCAGGGCGTGGTAGGCGGTGACGAAGGCGATCGGCACGGACGCGGCCTGCGCGTACGACCAGTCGCCGGGGATGCGGGCGAGCATCCGGTGGTCGGCGACCGCCTGCTGGGCGAAACCGTCGATGATGCCCATCACCCGGTCGCCCGGCGCGAACGCGGTGACGTCGTCCGCCACCTCGATGACGACGCCGGCGCCCTCGCCGCCCATGGGCGCGTCGCCCGGGTACATGTCCAGGGCGATCAGCACGTCCCGGAAGTTCAGCCCCATGGCCTGGGTGCTGATGCGCACCTGTCCGGAGGCGAGCGGCGCGATGGGCGCGGCCATCAGGGCGAGGTCGTCGACCGTGCCGCGGCTGGTCACGTCCAGCCGCCAGTTCGCCGCCTCGGCGGGCGGGACGAGCGCGCCGCCGCTGCCCGGGCGGGCCAGGCGGGGCGCGTACGCCGTGCCCTTCCTGAGCGCGAGCTGGGTCTCCCCCGTGGCGAGCGCTGCGGGCAGCGCACGGTACGACTCCGGGTCGCGGTCGAGGTCGGCGATGACGACCCGTTCGGGGGTCTCCGACTGCGCGGACCTGACCAGGCCCCAGACTCCGGCATTGACCAGGTCCGCCACCTCGTCGTCCGCCGTGGCGCCGACCGCGCCGTGGGTGATGAGGACGAGCCTGGACGCCGGGTGGTCCTCATCGGCCAGCCACGTCCGCAGCAGGTCGAGCACGTGGCAGGTCCGGTCGCGCACCGCCGCCGCCAGATCGCCGCCGTGCCCGCCCTCCAGCGGGACGGCCACCCAGTCGGGCACCTGCCCGGCGGCGATCAGGCCCGCCACGGACTCGGTGGCGATCAGATCAGCCACGGACTCGGTGGCGATCAGATCAGCCACGGACTCGGTGGCGATCAGATCATTGATGGTTTCCGGGGCGGTGCCCGGCACCGCCAGGGCCGCCGGGTCGCCGACGACCGCCCACCGCTGCTCCCTCGCGGGTTCGCCGGTGGGGACGGGCGCCCATTCGAGCGTGTAGAGCGCGTCGTCGTCCGTGCCTCGTGCCGGCGTGCCGAGTTCGGCGGGCAGGGGACGCAGGATCAGCGAGTCCACGTCGGCGACGGGGACGCCGGTGGTGTCGGTGACGGCCAGCGTCACGCGGTCGGTGTCGCGCGGCGTGAGCCGGACGCGGATCGACGCGGCGCCGGTCGCGTGCAGCCGTACGCCGGTCCAGGCGAACGGCATGCGCGGCCCGTCCTCCGCGGTGGCCGCGTTGAGCGCGACGGAGTGCAGCGCGGCGTCGAGCAGCGCGGGATGCAGCCCGAACCCGCCGGTGCCGGTGTCCTCCGGCAGGGCGACCTCGGCGAACAGCTCCTCGTCGCGCCGCCAGACGGCCTTCAGCCCCTGGAAGATCGGTCCGTAGCCGAGGCCGACCTCGCCGAGCCAGTCGTACAGGCCGTCCAGCGGGAGCGGCTGCGCGCCCTCGGGCGGCCAAACGGCCGTCTCCTGCGCGGGCGGTGGCGCGGTCACCGGGGCGAGCACGCCGGTGGCGTGGCAGGTCCACGGGTCGTCGGCGGTCCCGCCGTCGGGCCGGCTGTGCACGGTGAGCTGCCGCCGCCCGTCCTCACCGGCGGCACCCACGGCCAGCTGGAGCTGGACGGCGCCGCGCTCGGGCACGATGAGCGGCGCCTGGATGGTCAGCTCTTCGAGGAGGCCGCAACCGGCCTCGTCGCCCGCCTTGATGGCCAGGTCGACGAACGCCGTGCCGGGCAGCAGCACCTGGCCGTTGACCGCGTGGTCGGCCAGCCACGGGTGGGTTCTGAGCGACAACCTTCCGGTGAGCAACACTCCGTCGGCGTCGGCCAGCGAGACCGCCGCGCCAAGGAGGGGGTGTCCGGCCGCGCCGAGCCCGGCCGCACCGACGTCACCCGCGACCACGGTGCGCTCCTCCAGCCAGAAGTGCTGGTGTTGGAAGGCGTAGGTGGGCAGGTCGATGATCTGCGGGCGGGTCCCGGCGTAGGTTTGCGGCCAGTCGACATCGACACCGCCTACCCACAACTCGGCCGCGCTCGACCACAACCGAGCCAG